>CALKXN010000317.1 GCA_938003555.1 uncultured Robiginitomaculum sp.
CGCAGATCAACCAAGCTTGTTGTAATGGATGCGAATGCCTCATTGAGCTGCGATGAGTCTGTTGCATTGAAATACATGTCCGGATTGCTCGCACAGCTCCGCATCAAGTTCTGTGTATTGGTATCGGTAACTTCATAGGCAATTGTGTAGATTTGGATGTTGTCGCCTTTGGCCCGCGTGCACATATCGGCCGTTACATCATTGGCATTTACAATATCATTGCCGTTATGCGCTGTTCCGTTCTTGGACTTTGTGTTCGCGCCGTCCGTCATGACAACCATATATTTTTCTTGGTTCGTTCCGCCGCTGGCCGTTTGCGTAAAGGGCGCGCTGGAATTTAGGGTTCTCCATCCCCAGGCAATACCGGAGGGGATATATGTCCAACCCGATGTTGTCATGCTGTCGATTTTCGTGCGTACAGTGTCCAGATCATTGGTCAGAGGGATCATTTCCTCGCCGCAATTTTCATTTAACACGGGCGGCATTTTGCGACCGCCATATGGAGAGCGTGTATGATATGGCGCGGTGCGAGATCCGACGCAGCCATTCCATGTGTTTCCTGCCGCAACGCCGCTCGCGATTGCGCCGGTGTTGATCCAATTTGCATTACGGTTGGCTGTGCCGACATTGACGTAAGTTGAGAACGGCACAACAGCAACTTCAATACCGCCCGCTGAAACGACTTCAAGTTGGTCGATTAAGCCGTTAGCCGCAACTTTGAGCGTATCCATCTTTGTGCCGCCGCCGCTTGCGGGCCAGCCCATAGAGCCTGTACGGTCAAGAACCAAAGCAAGCTTAAATTCGCGCACTTGATATGTTGTCTGTGATGTTGTGCGAATGTCGACATTGTCTTTGCCAAAGAGGTGCATCATATAAGTTGCTGTCGGTCGAACGGCCTGAATTCTGTAAGTGTCACCTACACGCGTCACGCTCTCAACCGTTACCGGTTGTAGATCGGGGCGAGCATTGTAAAAACTTTGTGCCAAAGCGACCATATCTGCCTGTGATGAAAGATTGGCTTTTGCGACGGCTAATGAAGCTGAGTCTGTAACGGACTGCATTTTAGTTTCGATGCGATGTACATTTGCAACGTCTAGCGCGAAGCCGCTAGCGCCGAGCATGCCAACCAAAGCAACCGCAAAAATTGCGGCAGTGCTACCCTCTTGGGCCTGAGAAAAACGTTTCGTAAAGTTTAAGGTCGTGCTGAACATCTATTAACTCCATGTCGTCCCATTGCGGGATGTTATGAAGGAGATGTTGCGATGGTCGTGCCAAGTTAGCAGGGCTGTCCCTGTTTGGCGCGAAAGGCGCCAAACAGGGTTAATCTGAGGTTACTATTTGGTTTCAGGCAGGATTTGGACGCGGTAAGCCTTGGATTCGACAAAAATCTCTTTGGCCAAAGGCTTAATATCTTCGAGCGTCATTGCAGTGTAAACCGCCTTGCGAGTCCGTGCATTGTCCAGATCTTGCTCATCTGTTTGAGCTTGGGAAATCACGCCGCCCCAATAGGCGTTGGACTCTTCGGACTCCTCTATGCCCTCTAATAGAGGTTTCATGGCGCGGTCAAAATCATCCTGCGTAATGTTCCCTGCCGCGAAATCTGCGGCGATTTCATCAATGCGCGTAAACATGGGGCCGACATCATCAGGCTTTAGATCAAGCGAGACGCCGACATAGCCATAACCCGGATATGTCTCCGGCGAATATCTGAAGGCACTTGGGGAGTAGCTTGCGCCATCTTCTTCGCGAATAATATCAATCAAACGGTTAGAAAAAACCTGCTCCAGCACGCCAATGCGACGTGAACGTAAGACATCCGTACCGTCTGGTGCGGGCCAGTAAACTTGAACAGCAGAGCGGTTCGCCTCGCCTGCGTGCTTGAGTGTGACGGGTTTGGGTGTTGGGGCCGGGAAGGTGAGTTTGCGCGCTTCCGGATAATCCTTGGAGCTATCATTGCGCTCGGGCAGGGCCCCAAATGTTGCGCCGACTTCAAGGATCGTTTTTTCAATGTCGATGTCGCCAATGACAGAGATTTCAATCGCACCTTTTTCCATTTGCGGATCCATCCACGCTTTGACCTGAGCTTCGTCAATCGCCAGCATGGCTGCTTCAGAGGGGATGCCAAACCGTTTGTCGCCATTTCGGATCAGACGCGGCACATCGCGTTGTGAAACGCCGCCTGGCGTGCTGTCTAGCGTCGGATACCAGCTTTTGACGCGCTTATCGAAGCTGGCCTTAGCTTCGGGACGATAACCCGGCGCGGTGAGATATGCAGCCATTGCGTTAAGTTGATCGCGCAGGTCATCAGGCACAGTGCCGCCGCTCATATAGAATGTTTCGCTTGAGGTTCCGAACCGCACGCCGACAACTTTGCCGGCGAATATGCGTTTCAAATCGTCCGCGCTATGCGCTTCCAGTCCTCCTGAGTTCATCACATAGTCCGAAAACTCTTGGACGTGGATGTTATCGGCGGGCATGGACAAGAATCCTTCACCAAAGTACATCATAATGCGAATTGAGCCTTCTTCGAAATCAGTTTTCTTGAGGTTCAGGCGAACATTATTGTCATATTTAACGCGGTGAATGTCGAGATCCTCGACGTGGTCGCGTGAGGTGATTTTTCCGGGTCTCCCCCAGTCGGTATAGGCAAAGTCTGCGGTCTCTGAGGCAATAGGAGCGGCCACCTCTACGGCGCGGCTCTCTTCATAAGCGGTTAAAATTGTCGCTTCGTAATCGGCAACATCTTTGGAGCTTTGCAAATATAAAAGCGGCGCTTCTAATATGCCGTCCCATTTCGCGCTCCAGGCTTTAAAGACGGCATCCAGAGTAATGTCCTCTGAATAGCTCTCAAACCGCTCCAGCGAGCTTTGAGGTGTGGTAAAGACACGTTCACCGCTAAAAGACCCTACAATTTGACTGGCCAGGCCTGGCGTACGGCGCGTTCCGGCTGTTTGCACAGAGACCTCAAGGCCTTTGCGGTAATTCGCTAGCTGCTCGTCCAATTCGTCCTGCGTAAAGCCGTGACTCAAGGCCCGGCGCAATTCTTGCTCAGCAACTGACAGACCGTCGGCCCAATTTTCTGGGTTCGTCGAGATTGTGACGGCCGCAATTTCACCCGTGCCGTAAAGCTCTGATGTGCTTGCGCCGCCGCCAATAAATTTAGCTTCGGGCTTCTGGGCTAGTGTTGCGATGCGCCGATTGACCATAGTGTTCCCAAAACTTACCAGGAGGCTCTCTTTGCGCTGCTTCGCTGTGTCTTTTTTATCCTCTGTCGGACCCATTTTTGCGATGGTGATGCTTGTTGTGATCTCTGGATCTGCAAAATAGCCGACACGTTTCGTGCTTTGGGTGACGCTTCCGGCGTCTAATTTGCCCAGAGGCTCGCCTTCGGCCTGCCAGTCATTAAATTCGGCTTTGATTTTGGCCTCAACTGCGGCGGGGTCAAAGTCGCCGACAAGGACGAGAAAGGCGTTTTCAGGACGGTAATAGCCTTCATAATAGGATCGGAACTGGGCGCTTTTGATGGAATCCAAGTCTTCGGTCTCGCCAATCGGGAGGCGTGATGGAATCCGGCTTTCACCAAGGTAAAAGTCGAGGCTGGCGATTTGCGCGCGATAACCTGCGCTGTCTCGGCGGCGTTTTTCTGATTTTACCACGCCGCGCTCGCGATCAATCGCGTCGTCATCCAGCGTAAGACGGTCTGCTGTCTCGCGCATAATCCCTAATGTCACGTCAAACATTTCGTCTGTCGTGGAGGGGAGTTCTAGCATGTAAACGGTTTCGTCAAAACTGGTATAGGCGTTGGTATCTGCACCAAACGCAAGCCCGTAACGCTCCAGTGTTTTGGTCATATCCCCCTCAGGCATATTCTCTGAACCGTTAAATGCCATGTGTTCTAGGAAATGGGCTAGGCCTTGAGTGTCGTCGGTTTCATTGAGCGACCCTGTGTCAAAACGCAGGCGCATTGAGGCACTTTGGGTTGGCGTGTCATTGACCATAATTGCATAGCGCATACCGTTGTCGAGCTTGCCGTAAATGACGTTCTCATCAGGACTTAAGTTACTGATTTCATGCGCAAAATCGTAATTTTGGGGTGTGCTCATTTTTGAGCATCCTGCCAAAGCAATCAGCGATGCGCCGGCCAGTAGAATTGCGGTGTTCTTAAATGTCGATGTCACACATGTCTCCAGAGTAAAGGGTGGCCGCTATATCCAGCGGCGCGTTGTTAATTTGTAATCAAGATAGGCTTGGCCAAAACGGCGCGTCAGATAGGCTTCTTCTTTTTTTATAACGCGAAAATGCAAAATCAGCACTGTGATTGGCACAGCAAAAAGGGCGAGCGGCGCGTTTAAGCCAAAGGCAATGCCCGCTTGGGCGAAGAGGAAGGCCAGATATATCGGGTTGCGCGAGATTTGAAATATTCCGCCTGTCATTAGGTGGTTATTCGGCGCGTGCGGAAGTATTGTCGTCTTGTGACGGCGGAAGGCTAAAAAGCACCATAATATAATGAGTGCCGATGCGATTAACAAAAAAAGGGCT
>CALKXN010000318.1 GCA_938003555.1 uncultured Robiginitomaculum sp.
AAGGCCGCGCCAAGCGCGTCGCCTCGGCGTGGATTGATGAGAATGGCGCGTTCCAGACCGCGCTGCGCCTTGTCGATATAGACCCGTCCGAATTTATCGCGCAAGCAGACGGCGAAGAAGCCCACGCCGAGTTTACCTTCACGGATGGTCGCCAATACCGCATTCGCGGAAAAGGGGCAGGCCGCTGGCCGACCACCGAAGCGGTGATGGAAGATTTATATACGATCTCGGCTGCGGTGGCCTTTGGGTAATTGCCCGTCTCGTCCTTCGACCCGAAGGGCCTCAGGATGAGGCTACCTGTTTTCCCATAGTTAAAAATATTCCTCACCCTGAGGCGGACCGTAGGTCCGGGACTCGAAGGGCGCGGAATATTTTGTGAACCAACATAATCAGCTAGGCGTATTCTAACTATGACCCAATCCCCGATAATCCTCTGGTTTCGCCGCGATCTTCGCATCAATGACCACCCCGCGCTCACCGCAGCAGTCGAGTCCGGGGCGCCTGTACTTTGCCTTTATATTGACGATGACTTTGCAGGCCGCTCGCGCGGCGGGGCGAGCAAGTGGTGGCTTCACCATAGCCTGAAATCTCTCGAAGCCGATTTGGATAAATGCGGCGCGAAGCTGCATGTGCTGCGCGGTAATCCTGGAATTCTTATTCCCTCGATTGTCCAAGAGATAAATGCGGCTACGGTGCATTGGTCGCGCCGCTATGACGGCGATTCCATAGAGCTGGATAAAGGGATTAAATCGACCCTCAAAGATGATGACATTGGAGTCCATAGTCACCCGGGCAGCCTGCTTCGTGAGCCGTGGGAGATTAAAACGGGCAGCGATACATATTACAAAGTCTTTACGCCCTATTGGAAATCCTGCCTGAAAACGGGCGGCATAGCGGACGCGCTCCCTGCGCCAAAATCCATTGACGGATGGAAAGGTCATCTCAAAGACGGCCTAGAGATTGATGATTTAGACCTGCTCCCCGCCGCCCCCGATTGGGCAGGCGGCTTTGACGGGCCATGGACACCGGGCAGCGCAGGCGCGCATGAACGCCTTGCGTCATTCCTCAATGGCCACGTCCAGCATTACGATGAACAACGCAATGTTGCCGCCAATGAAGACGGCACATCGGGCCTGTCCCCGCATTTGGCCTTTGGCGAAATATCCCCGCGTGAAATCTGGCACGAGACGCGAAATAATAGCGAAGATTATGATGTCTTTCTCTCCGAAATTGGCTGGCGTGAATTTTCCTATGTGCTGCTCTATCACAACCCCAAACTGGGCAGCGAAAACTTTAAGCCTGCATTTGATAAATTCAAATGGGACAATAATAAAACCAAACTTCGCGCATGGCAGCGCGGACAGACGGGCTATCCCTTTGTCGATGCAGGCATGCGCCAGCTTTGGGCGACGGGATGGATGCATAACCGCGTGCGCATGGTCACGGCCAGTTTCCTGATTAAACATTTGCTGATCGATTGGCGGCGCGGCGAAGAATGGTTCTGGGACACACTGGTGGATGCCGACCCCGCCAGCAACGCGGCCAGCTGGCAATGGGTCGCCGGCTCCGGCGCTGATGCCTCGCCCTATTTCCGCATTTTTAACCCCTTCACCCAAGGCGAAAAATTCGATCCCGAAGGCGAATATGTAAAGCGCTGGATTCCACAGCTTGCCAAAATGCCCAAAAAATATGTCCACCGCCCCTGGGACGCGCCAACTGATGTGCTGGTGCGGGCAGGGGTGAAACTTGGCGGGAATTATCCAAAGCCGATAGTGGAGCACAAAGCCGCAAGGGAAGAGGCGCTTGGGCGGTATAAGGCGTCGCGGGAGGTGAAAATTTAAAACAAATTGGCTTTTATATAGACACAAAAATTCGATAATTTTTTAATTAAAAAATATTGACGACAGAAGATTTTTTTCTTGCGTTTAGCTTAATTTATAGTTGAGATATGCAAAACAAGTGGGGGAAATTTTGTATAGTTTACATCAAAAGAAAATGTTGCGTAGGTATTTAGATCGCGACAAGCCTTTGGGGCCCGTAAATGGAGCCAACATTAGGAATCTAGAAGTTTCGGCTCTTCTTTTTGAGTCTCAAAACTTAATTTATAAGAATATTCAAAAACGCCCATCAATTGTGGTTGGGAGAAGGGGGTCCGGAAAAACTACCTTTTTAAAACAGTTGAAGTATGAAAAGTTTCAACATCACTTAGCTATTGATTTTGATTTGGATGCTGCAAAACGTAGCATCTCACTAATTTTGTCTAAATTACCGGAGAATTTTGATATTTCAGCGGAATCAGTTTCTCAACTTTGGGGATGGTTAGTATGGACCCATACTGCATCTGAAATTAAGAAAAAATTCCCGGAAACATTTTCTAGAAGATTGGAGGATGAAAATATTTGGAAGCGCTTGAAGACAAGTTTAGGTGAAGCAGCATTTGCGAATTTGGGGTCGATAATAGCTGCATATTCTAATTCTGAACGAGATCATGTTTCATTGGCGGGTAAAATTCTAAATGGATCTTCTGCATTCAACGCAGAGGCATTAGAGCAAATGAGCGATAGATTATGCACCACTCTCGCCGAAAGTAAAATCAAATCAATCGTACTAATAGATTCCATAGATCAGTACAATATACATCACCAAATAACGCGCATAGTAATTTCAGGTTTATTGAAATTTGCAGGGGGGTTCAACTTCGAGCGAGGGGGGCCAGAACTTAGATTGTGCATACCTTCGGAACTTTATCATGAGTTTCAGAACATTTCATCAAACCCTACAAAGGATTTTGGAGACGAAGTAATGCTTCATTGGCATTCATACGAATTGCTATCCCTAACAGCTCATAGATACCTTTCCTTTTTGCATTGCTATTCTGAAGAGGTTAATGGCGATGAGCTTATAAAATTATCGGAATTAAATTTTAACGACAGGAAGGATTCGCAAAAATTTTGGAAAATGATTCTTCCAGATATGGTTACAAATAGATACGGAATCAAAGAAGATACTTTGACATATGTTCTTAGGCACACACATTTATTACCGAGACAATTATTGTTATTTTTGAACAAAATTACTGCATTAAATATAAGAAACCGTAACTCTCCTACGAAAATAAAAGCCGAGTGTGTTGTGGGTGCTTTGCAAAACATTGAAAATACTGTCTGGGGAGAAGTTTGTAATGCTTACAAGGCCTTGTACCCTCGAGGACAAGAAGTTTGTAGAACTTCGGTAATTAATTTACCGCTAATATTCACTGAATCTGAACTAATGGATGTTTTTCATAAACATGCTAAGAAAAGGTATAATGATCATCATGTTGATTTTTTTCAATATAGAAAAATGATGATTGAAATTGGTTGTATTGGCGTGGTTTTAGATCAAAATTCAGATAAATATGTCAGAGCGCAGTTCGAATACAATGTCCCCCACAGACTGGAGCCACCTGCAAATGCTTTACTATGCTTACACCCAATGTTTTGCGGTGTACGAGTAAGCAATGTAATGGAAGATGATACAAAATTTGTTCTACCGGTTGGAAGTGCAGCAGATAGTTTAGATTTTCGCGACATATAACCTTATATGAGTTTTCAAGCTCTAAGGGGAAATTTAATTTTGGGCCTCATTGGTTCGTGCTGTGGTCAAATTTTGTGTTTTTGCTCTGCGGCATTGATTGAGCAATAACGATGAGCTTGGATTTATCCTGATTTTAAGTTTTAATTACTAAATAGATTTAACCCCTTACCTCAATTCCCAACAGGTACATCCCTGCCGCGCCGTTACCGCATAATATGCAACAATGATCTTTCCGGAGCATATCCTCTCTTTGGCGGCCGATTTTGTGTTTCTGGGTCCCGCCCTCCGGCGGGATGATGGGGAAGAGTTGGGTTTATCCTTTGGTTACGCTGAAAACAAACGCGGGTTTTCAATCTCTTACCTCAAATCGCAACAGATACATCCCCGTCTCCCCATTTACCCCTATATTCCAAAATGTCTTTTGTGACGGGCCGGGTGTCGACGTTCGAAACTTACGAGAGATCAGTATTGGATTCGGGCGATGTGGGGTTACGGCCTACGTTAAACGGGTTTGGGCCTATGACCCCGCGTTGGGACATAGGGCTTAGCGTGATGCTCATGCCCCGACAGGGGAGGGCCGCGAGATACTGTCCGCGAAGTTATCCTTCGTAAAACACTTTTCTCTTGGTCTCCATCGGAGGCTTAACTTCGCGGAATGAGCCCGCACATTTTTAACGGCGCGCCGCCGCCGACCAACCCGGCGCGCTTTGTGGTCACATGACGGGCCATCGCGCAATGCCGCATGGGAAATTAGCGTGAAATTCCGATGTTCCAATGCCGCTCGGCGAGCGTGATGAGGGCGCGTTCGCTAACATGGACTTCGCCGTCCGCTTTGGCGATTTCGCGCATGACGCCTAAAATATCGTCTTTGTCCGGCAAGCTGGAGAGTTGATCTAAAAGAGTATAAAACCAGTCTTTAAAATAGGGCGTCTCGAGTTTTTGGCGGATGTCGCTTTTATGCGTATCATACCACACTAACAGCCGTGTTTTTGATAATTTTGGCTCAAGGCGTGTTGCGACTTTGAGCTTGAGCGTCGCTTTGACAAAAGCGTCGATTTCTGAGTCATAGACGTGCTTGTCCGCGAATATGGACGCGACAATCAGGCTAAGAACATTATTGAGGTCATTTGAGAACATAATGCGTTTAATAGGGCGTAACTATAAATTATGTCTGAAAATGACGGGTAATATCTGAGTCTTTAACGGGCCTATCTATCGCAAAGGCTGCCGCGATGAACCGGCCCCCTTACGGGAAAGATGATCGACCCTAACGATCTATAAACCACATTAGCCTAGGAATGGGACAAATAGATAAGAGAGACATTCATGACGCAGCCCCAAATCGCGATACTCCTTCCAGCTTATAATGAAGAAGACGGCATTGCGCCGGTGATTGAAGGTTTCCGTAAAGCTTTGCCTAAGGCGCGGATTGTGGTGTGTGATAATAATAGCAGCGACGCCACATCCGAGCGCGCGCGCGCGGCTGGCGCTGAGGTGTTCTTTCAACCTTTGCCGGGCAAGGGCAATGCCATGCGGCGCCTGTTTCGCGAAGTGCGCGCCGATATTTATATAATGTGCGACGCCGATGGCAGTTATGATGCCAGCGCCGCGCCGCGCCTCGTGAAGATGATGGTTGATGATAAACTCGATATGATCGTTGCGGCGCGCAAAAGCGAAGACAGCGTTTATCGCCCGGGTCATGCGGTGGGGAACCGCTTTTTCACATGGCTGATGGGGGCCGGATTTGGGCGTCACTTTACGGATATATTTTCCGGCTATCGGGTGTTTTCAGAGCGCTATATTCGTAGCTTTCCGATGATGAGTGACCGCTTTGAGATCGAAGCGGAAATGACCATTCACGCGCTAGAACTGCGCCTTCCCTTTGCCGAAGTGCCTGTGCCGTTTTTTGACCGCATTGGCGGGGAGAGTAAATTATCAACCTTTCGCGACGGCGCGCGCATTGCGTGGCTTATGGGGCGGCTTTACCGTGATCAACAACCTTTGCGGTTCTTTACGACGGGCGCGGCGATTATCGCGCTATTTGGACTGGGCGTCGGTATTCCTGTGGTTTGGGAGTTTTGGCATACGGGCGAGGTAAGCAAAATGCCGTCGGCCATACTGTCCTCCGCCATGATGATCGGCGCGGCGCTGGCCTTTACCTGCGGCGTTGTTCTGGACACGGTGAAACGTGCCCGTATCGCCCAAAAACTACAGGCCTATATGAATTATGCTGGTGAGGAACGCTAACCTAAATGTTACTGGAACTTGAGTGCGGGCGGGCGCATGAGATGATTATGAAACATTTATTTATAAGCGCGGCCATCGCCGCTTTGACGCTTAGTGCCTGCTCCAGCGGCTCGGCGTCATCTTCATCTAAAACGGTCGACGCCATTGCCGCTATGCCGACCTCCGGCCCGCAGGCGCCCTTTATGCGCCCTGACGCCGTGCCGGCCGGGCAATCCACCGCCATGTTTGCGGGCGGCTGTTTTTGGTGCATGGAAAAAGACTTTGAGAGCCTGCCTGGCGTCTCCGAAGCGATTTCAGGATATACAGGCGGCAGCGCCGATAATCCCAATTATAAACAAGTGAGCTACACCGAGACGGGCCATTACGAGGCTGTTTTGGTTTTATATGACCCGAATGTTGTGACGTATGGCGAGCTGCTGGATCATTACTGGGTCAATGTCGATCCAACAGATCCTAACGGTCAATTTTGTGACAAGGGCAGCAGTTACCGCACCGCGATATTTGCCACGCCTGAGCAGATAGATGAAGCCAGCGCGTCTAAAGATGCGATTGTGAAATCCGGCAAAGTTGAGCGCGTTGTGACGCCCGTTGAAATGGCGACGACATTTTACCCCGCCGAAGATTATCATCAGGATTACTACAAGACGAACCCTGTGCGCTATAAAGGCTATCGTTATGGCTGCGGACGTGATGCGCGTTTGAAAGAGCTTTGGGGGTCCAAATAATTACCGACTCGTCGTGGGTGTATAGCCTTTGGCGGCCCACACATAGAGCGTGCGGGTTTTCCCGCCGCCTAAATCTATGCTGATCGTGCCGAGGCGTTCAAGCTGTTTGAAATCATCCGCAAATTCATCGGCGTAGTGGTCATAATAATTGATAAGCAATATGGCTTTGTCCCCCGCGGCTAATGGAGCGGTTGCTTCGGCGTGATTATGGGGCGCGCTTTTATACATCCACATGCGTAGCGGCGCTGTGTCGCCAAGGTCATAATAATTCATATCGTAAAATGTTAAGCGGTGATCAAAGGCGATGGAGTCAAAGGCTTCGCCCTTCCATCCGGCCTGATAATAGGGAAGGATTGCGTCGCGCGTTTCCACCCATCCACGCGTGCGCTTGAAGGCATTGGCTTGTCCTACGGCGTCGGCAAAGGCGGGGAATAATCCGCCGGCCATTAAGGTCAGGCCCAAAGCTGTATTGATGCATAGCCCAGCGATAGCGCTTTTTCGCCAAACTGGGCGCGACGCGATAAATTGCGCCGCAAGCAAACAGGCGGCGACATAACTTGTAACGGCCCAATTGGCATTTGCGCGCGAGAGCAAAGCTTGCACGCTAATTACCGTAATGGGTATGATGACGAAAAAGGCAAGCATACGTGTTTGCGCCTTTGTGTCTTTGCGAAAGGCTGCCCATAATGCGGCAACATAAATGACCAGCATGACTGGCCCGAACACGCCCAATTGACTGGCCCAAAATTCGAGCAGTTCTAACGGATGGAATAGGGGGCCATTTAAATTTGAATTTGCTGCCGTATGCGAGACGGTTTGGAAGTCATTCTGCGCGTTCCAGATAATATTTGGCGCGAAAATCATCCCGGCGACGATAATCACGATTAGACTGCGCGGATGCAGCAAAGCTGTTCGTGTTTGCGTATCAAAAATAATCGCCAGCGCCAAAGCCGGAAGGAAAAACATCATGGCATATTTCGCCATTAGCCCCAGCCCAATCGCGACGCCCAGACCAAGCGCCCAGCGCGAAGTGGGGCGGAGTCTCAGTTTGCCCAGACACAGCAGCGCAAAAGCCCAAAGCGTCAGAAGCGGAACGTCTGTGCTGATGATACCCGAAGATAAAAACACGGCGGGCATAAGCAAGAAAATAAGCGCGGCCCAGAACCCTTCACGCGCGGTGAAATATGTCTTGCCTGCAAAATATAATATCGTCGCCGTTAGCGCGTGGAATATTGGAGAGCCTAACCGTGCGGCCCATTCGGCATCGCCAAATATACCCGTCGTTCCCGCGATGATCCATGCAATTAAGGGCGGCTTTGAGAAATACCCAAAATCCAAATCCTGCGCCCAGCTCCAATATTGCGCTTCATCGCCATGCATACCGACTTGCGAAAAGGGCAGGCCGATAATTCGGATGGCAGAGATACCCAATATGAGCCACAGAGCATAGCGGCCATAATTGGCGATTGGAGCGGATTTTGGTAACATAATCATTGCTCTGCCACTGCGCGGCCAAAAAATAAACTAATTTGACACGAAAGATTGCAAACTAAAGCAACGAATCATTTAAGGGCAATTATGGGTCATCGGGCATTGATATTTGATAGCGGCATGGGCGGCTTGTCTGTGACGCAGCACATTCGGGCACATATGCCCGGATTGGCGATGACCTATGTGGCCGATGATATGTTTCGTCCTTATGGTAATAAAAGCGCGCAGGCCTTGCGCGCGCGTTTGCCGGGTCTGCTCGCGACATTAGAGATGGCGACCCAGCCAGATATTATTGTGCTGGCGTGTAATACGGCATCAGTAACGGCGCTGAGTGAAATTCGCGCCGCCGTCGGCGCGCCCGTTGTTGGCGTTGTTCCTGCGGTTAAGCCGGCGGCGCTGACCTCGCGCACGCGCACGCTCGCGGTGCTGGGCACGCCCGGAACGGTCAAGCGTAAATATGTAGATGATTTAATTGAAAACTTTGCCGGTGATTGCCGCGTGCTGCTCCAAGGCTCCACGGCGCTTGTGGCCTTAGCCGAAGATAAGATGTCAGGGCGAGGCGTGGATATGGACATATTACGCCGCGAAGTCGCGCCCCTTTTTGAGAGGCGTTTCGGCGCAGACATTGATACTGTCGTTTTGGCCTGCACGCATTTTCCGCTGCTGGTTGATGAGCTTAAACAGGTCTCGCGCCAGACTATAAATTGGGTGGATAGCGGCGAAGCGATTGCGCGGCGCGTGACATCACTTCTGTCTAAGCGGCCTGAAAACCGCCGCATGGAACCGCCGGACTGCGCGCTGTTGATGGGCCCTGATGCAGAGCTTGCTCGCCGCGATGTCTTTGCGCAATATGGATTTAAACGCGTTGTCGGGCTCTACCCCAATATCTAATGCGCGCCAAAGATCATCGGGCTAATGCCCCAATGCCAAATAGAATATAATCCAACAAGCAAAGCGAAGACGATTATCGTTGCCAGCGCGAAGTTCTTGCGAATATAATCTTCTGCAGTAACGCCGTATTTCTTGATAATGCCTGCAACCAAGAAGAACCGTAAAGATCGCGCCATAACGCTGGCCATGATGAACAGCCCAAAGTTCAGCTTAAGCGCTCCGCTCATGATCGTGATGATCTTGTACGGGAAAGGCGTCAGGCCCGCGCCAAATACGGCCAAGGTCCCGTGTGTGTCATAGAGGCGTTGAAGTGCCTCCATTTTATCGCCCTTGCCTAATGTCTCAATGATGGGCTGCGCGATGGCATCCCAAAACATCCAGCCAATCAGATAACCAAGGATGCCGCCCAGCACTGACGCGACGCTACAGACAAAGGCATAACGCCAAGCCCGATCAGGCCGCGACACGACCATAGGGATCAACATCACATCCGGCGGAATGGGAAAGACGGAACTTTCGATAAAGGATATGGCCGCCAAAGTCGGCTCAGCACGCTTATGCCCTGCCAAGGCTTTGACGCGGTCATACATGTTTTCGAGAAAAGAATTTATGCTCATAGGGGCGCTATACCTTTAAAACCCTAAACAAATAAAAACGCCCCCGACAAGCGGAGGCGTTGAATTTAATTTAATCTCTCTCGAAATTTAGCTTAGCAGCCTTTATTGTCAGCGATCTTTGTAAGATGGCGTTGGCGCTCTTGAACGAGTTCTTCAGCGTCTTTTGCATCGACATAGTTGCCAACTGCTGCAGGCCAGAAGAAGACGGCGGCGGCGATATTTGCGCCTGATGCGCCTTTGTTTTTCTTGGCTTCGCGCATAACGCGCTGCATGTCGTCAAATTCAGTTTGAATTTCAGCACATGAAAGCTTTGTGTCACCAGGCTGCACTACGGCAACTTTTTCAGTGTGTGAACATGCGCCCAAGATCATGGCTGCGGCTGTTACAGCC
>CALKXN010000319.1 GCA_938003555.1 uncultured Robiginitomaculum sp.
CAATTGAGAAAAACTCAATACTAGCAATATAAGGACGAATCGATGAACCATAAGTGTAATTTACACCTTTAAGTCAATGCAACCAAGTCATTCCCTTACTTTATGACACGACTTTAGCAAACTCTAAGACTCTCGAGCAAAGAAGAATTGTTATATTTCAGCGGCATAATTAACTTACGCCCAATCCCCTTACCCTCCAGCCCCATAACTTAATTCCTGCCCCGTGATTACCGCGTAATGTGCAACCATGAACGCTGCGGATGATATATTCTCTTTGGCTGCCGATTTTATCGCGCGGGTCACGGCCTATTTATTTGGCCTGCAGAGCCGCTTTGCACCAAAGATCATATCTCCCCCAAATGGCCCTGCCATATATGACAACCGCCTTGTGCGCGCAGTCGCATGGGACGGCGGGGTTAAAGGCGCGCAGCCTATTTATACGACACCGAACAACGCGCCGCATTTGCGCATGGGCGGCATTCCCGCTGTGCGTTTATCAGGCGCGCGGCGGTGTCCCGCGCGGTGCCGCGCGCAAAGATGGCGTGTGATATTTTGCGCCTATCTGACATATACTTTGACGTTACGCGGCGACATCGTTTTGCCGTCTGCGTGCATTACAGATGCGCGCAGAGTAGGACATGACCCACCTCTATTGACTCCCGCCCCATTTTTAAAACGGCCACCGCCCAAACTTGATTTGGGCGGATAGACCCGCTTGCCTCATCGCGGCGCATCACAGCATTGCGCGGCGTAAATTTCCATGGCATCACGGCTTAAAATATTTAGGCTTAGTATGAAATCTGATTGGACACTCGACACAAAGCGCCTCCCGGCTGGAGCGGTTTTGGTTGTCGGCGCAGGGCTTGCGGGGCTATATATGGCGCTTAAGCTTGCGCCGCGTCCTGTTTTTGTTTTGACGTCGCGCCGCTCGCGCAAAGGCTCGGCTAGTGCGTGGGCCCAAGGCGGCATTGCCGCCGCGCTTGCCCCGCAGGACACCGCCGCCGAACACGCCGCAGATACGATTGCGGCAGGCGACGGTTTGGTTGACCCCGACATCGCCTTGATGTTGGCCACCGAAGGGCCGGGACGCGTGCGCGATTTGCTCGGGCTTGGGGTTCCTTTTGATTTAGACGCGAATGGCGAATTTGTTTTAGGCCTCGAGGCCGCGCATACCCGCCCCCGCGTCGCCAAGGTCAAAGGCGACGGCGCAGGCCGCGCCATTATCGACGTGATGTTGAAACACGTCCAAGCCGCCGAACACGTCACGGGCTTGATCGGGTGGCGAGCCGAAAGTTTGTTGTCCGACGGTCACGGCGGCGTTGCAGGCGCGCTGGCCCGCAATGATAGCGGCGCGTTAATGGGCATCGAAGCCGACATTACCGTGCTGGCAACGGGCGGCGTGGGCGGATTATTTGCGACCACAACAAACCCGCGCACGGCGCGAGGCGATAGCCTTGGCATGGCCGCAGTGATGGGCGCGAAACTGCGAGACCCTGAATTTGTGCAATTTCATCCCACCGCGATTGATATTGGCCGAGATCCCGCGCCGCTGGCCACCGAAGCGCTGCGCGGGGACGGCGCGACATTAGTGGGCGCGGACGGCAAACGGTTCATGGATCGCTATCATGCCAAAGGCGAGCTTGCCCCGCGTGATGATGTGGCACGCGCCATATTTGCAGAAATACAAGCCGGGCGGCAACCCTTCCTTGATTGCCGTACAGCCATTGGCGATCACTTTACCGAAGAATTTCCAACCGTATTTGAAATTTGCCAAAGCGCAGGCATCGACCCACGTACGCAGCTTATCCCCGTCGCCCCTGCCGTGCATTACCATATGGGCGGCCTCGCCACCGATAGCGTCGGGCGCACATCGGTGGACGGATTATTTGCCATTGGCGAATGCGCCGCAACGGGCGTTCACGGCGCAAACCGCCTCGCCAGCAATAGCCTGCTCGAGGCGATTGTCTTTGGCGGTCGCGCCGCGGCCCATATCCAAAGCAATAACACGGCCGCGCGAAAGGCCGATAAAATCGAGAGCCAACCTTGGCTATCTATGGGGCGGCAAGTGAGCTGGACGCTTCGCCAAGGCATGACGCAATATTGC
Source organism: uncultured Robiginitomaculum sp. (assembly GCA_938003555.1). Classification (GTDB taxonomy): domain Bacteria; phylum Pseudomonadota; class Alphaproteobacteria; order Caulobacterales; family Maricaulaceae; genus Robiginitomaculum. Next base: position 2,105 of record CALKXN010000319.1, read on the forward strand.
GGCGTGCGGCGCAATGCCCGAGAGCTCAATATCCTGCTGGAAATTATAGACAGCTTGATCGCCAAAGTCGGCGCGGCCAACCCGCTCATTGCCGCAAAAATGATCGCTGCTGGCGCGCTCGCCCGCGAAGAATCGCGCGGCGGCCATTTCCGCGACGATTTCCCCGAAGAGTCCAAACCCGCGCGCTCTTCATATTTAACTCTGGATGATATTGTTTAGCTATGACCCACCTTACGCCCCTGCCTCGCATCATATTAGAACCGATTGTGCGCCGCGCGCTCGAAGAAGATTTCGGCAATAGCGGCGATTTAACGGCCAGCATTTTGGTGCCGGATGAGGCGACCAATAAACTTACTTTTCGTCCGCGTGAAACGGGCATTATTTGCGGGCATCAGCTTGCCGCGCTGACATATGAATTAGTAGATCGCGGCGCCGCCTATGACGTTTCCCTAATGGATGGGGCGCACGTTAAAAAACATGATGTCATCTCGGTTGTGTCCGGCCCCGCGCGAAGTTTGTTATCTGCCGAGCGCGTCGCGCTCAATTTTATGGGCCGCATGAGCGGGGTTGCAACGCTGACCGCTCAATATGCTCAAGCAGTCAAAGGCACCACAGCCCGCATTGCGGCGACGCGTAAAACGACGCCCGGTCTGCGCGCGATTGAAAAATATGCCGTCCTTGCAGGGGGCGGGTTTACCCACCGCGAGAGTCTGGCTGCTGCTATCATGATCAAAGATAACCACATCGCGCTGGCGGGCGGCGTCGACGCAGCGTTGTCGCGTATTAAAGCGCGCGCCGATCACATGACCAAAGTCAGCGTTGAGGTTGATACATTAGAGCAATATGAAACCGTTCTGACCTATGAGCCAGACGTGATCTTGCTTGATAATATGAGCCCGAAACAGCTCACCGAAGCCGTCAAAATCGCGGACAAAACCAAATATCGCCGCCCCACACTCGAAGCGTCCGGCGGGGTTAATCTTGATACCGTTGCCGGCATCGCAGCATCCGGTGTGGATGTGATTAGCGTCGGAGCACTTACGCATAGCGCCCCAAATTTCGATATCGGCCTTGACGCGCTCAACTCATAGGCGATTAAAAACTTAATATATTCAATTTTAGCGTGATTGTTTTAACATAAATCAAACGCTTAACTCCGCTAATGATACGGGGGTATTTACTCATTTTACTCAGTTTTTGGGCGCCGCTCGTTCACGCGGGAGCGTGGCCTTATGACAAGGGCGAGGGACAAGTTATTGCAACAATCGTTCATGCCCGTGCCGGCACACAATTTGACGAATTTGGCGAGGCAACGCCTGCAGAATTTCGTAAAACTGAAACCTCTCTCTATTGGGAGCACGGCTTGTCAAATAACTGGACATTCGTTCTACACCCCACACTCCAAGATGTGCAGTTTAACACAACAGCTGGCGCCGAGGATTATATTGGCCTTGGCCCAACCGAAATCGCGCTGCGCCGAACGGTTTGGAAGAATGATAACACGATCTTGTCCGCGCAGGGCGGGGTTATATTTGCGGGCGGCGGTGAGAACATCCCGGATAGATCACTCGGCGAAGGCGGAACAGATCACGAAGCGCGCCTTTTGCTGGGACGCAGTTTACACTTTGGCGCGCGGCGCGGCTTTGCAGAACTTCAAGCCGGCTACCGCGCGCGAAGCGATGACCTCCCCAATGAATGGCGCTTGGACGCGTCACTTGGAATACGGCCTGTCGACAACGTCCAAATCATGGGCCAGATTTTTGCAATCCAAAGCGAGGAAGCGATATTTCCTAACCGTCAATATCAAAGCGTAAAACTCCAAACCTCACTCATTTGGGATCGCTCATTCGGGCATAGTTATCAATTCGGTCTCTACCAAACCGTGGCCGGAGAAACCATAGTCAAAGAGACGGGATTGTTGCTATCTCTGTGGCAGAGATATTAAACTCAGGAGAACGCTACGATGAAACGATTACGCTTAGGACTTGCCGCGACTCTTCTTTCTGGCGCATCTAGCCTGCTCATTGCACTAAATGTTGTGGCCCATCATAGCGAGACTTATGACACAATTACGCGCGTGCCTCCGGCCATGCCGCCACAAGCGCAAACGAGTGGCTATTGCTGCATGCTCTATGATATCGACTCTGAGGGCGTGCCTCAAAATGTATCCGCTTCATATTGCTCCCAAGGATATTATGCCGCTCCATCCATTACAGCTTTGAAAAAATGGAGATATGCAAAGACAAAGAAAGATGGCTCGCCTGTCATGTCAAAGCGCATCACGACTTATATGAGCTTCTACCTTGCAGATTGGGACGGCAATATAATTCGTGACGCAAATGGATTCCCAAAAAATCCTAAAAATGCGACAGAAAACTCAAAGTCCTGTGATCAATATGTTGGGTAATAAAAAACCCGGCGCGTTGGCCGGGTTTTTAAATTCAACGTTTGCGGCAATCTAAAGCGCGGCTTCGAGCTCTGGCACGGCCTTGAACAAATCCGCAACCAAGCCATAATCCGCAACTTGGAAGATGGGAGCGTCTTCGTCTTTGTTGATGGCCACGATGATTTTGCTGTCTTTCATGCCCGCCAAATGCTGGATCGCGCCAGAAATACCGATTGCGATGTAAAGCTCAGGGGCGACGGATTTACCGGTTTGCCCAACTTGATAATCATTGGGCACATAGCCCGCATCAACGGCGGCGCGTGATGCGCCAACGGCGGCGCCTAATTTATCAGCCAGGCTCTCGATAATCGCAAAATTTTCCGCAGAGCCAACGCCGCGTCCGCCGGACACAACGGTTTTCGCAGCCGCCAGTTCAGGACGATCCGATTTCGTCAGCTCTTCGCTAACAAATTCAGATGTCGACGGCGAAGCCGGATCGGCCAGCATTTTATCAGAGGCGCTACCACCCTCGCCTGCCGCGTCAAATGCTGTGGTGCGAACCGTGACAACTTTCTTGGCGTCTGATGATTTCACCGTCGCCATGGCATTACCCGCATAGATCGGGCGGATAAATGTATCCGCGCTTTCAACGCCCGTGATCGAGCTGATCTGCATCACGTCAAGCTTGGCGGCAACACGCGGCATATAGTTTTTATGCGCCGTCGTATCAGGCGCGAGAATGGCATCGTAATCGCCCATAAGGGGAACAATGACGGCTTCCATCGCTTCAGCGAGTTGGCGCGTCAGGCTGACATGATCAACACCCAATACGGCGCGCACGCCATCAATTTTCGCAGCCTGCGCCATCACATCTTTGATGCCTTTTCCGGCAACAAGGATATCGACATCTCCGCCCATCGCGGCCGCGGCTGTTACGGTTTTATGCGTGGCGTCTTTCAGGTCTGTATTATCATGTTCAGCAACAACAAGAATGGCCATTAGATCACTCCTTCTTTTTTAAGGTTTGTCACAAGCTCTTCGACGGACTCAACCTTGATACCGGCGCTGCGTCCTGCAGGCTCGGTGACTTTAACAGTGGTGAGGCGCGGGGCTGTATCAACGCCATAATCGGCGGGTGTCTTGGCATCAATCGGCTTTTTCTTGGCCTTCATGATATCCGGCAAGCGCGCATAACGCGGCTCATTGAGACGTAGATCGGTGGTCACAACAGCAGGCAATGTCAATTTCACGGTCTGTAAACCGCCATCAACTTCGCGTTTTACGGTGATGTTTTCACCGGATAGCTCAACCGTATTGGCAAATGTGCCTTGCGGCCAGTCTAGCAGCGCGGCAAGCATAGAGCCCGTTGCGCCGTAATCATTATCAATCGCCTGCT
>CALKXN010000320.1 GCA_938003555.1 uncultured Robiginitomaculum sp.
GTATATTGGCGGCACGGATGATCGCGCCCTGCATCACCTCTTTGCCGAGATCATTGATAACTCGATGGATGAAGCCGTGGCCGGCCATGCCAGCCGCATCGAGGTCGAGCTAAACGCCGAAGGTTATTTGACCGTGACCGATAATGGGCGCGGCATCCCGATTGATAAACATCCCGATCCCGAATTTAAGGGCAAGTCGACGCTCGAAGTCATTATGACAGAGCTGCATTCCGGCGGTAAATTTGACAGCGATGCCTATGAGACCTCTGGGGGGCTTCACGGCGTGGGCGTATCCGTTGTTAACGCGCTCGCGGATCATTTAATCGTCGAAGTCGCGCGCTCACGCGAAGTCTATCGCCAAGAATTTTCGCGCGGCGTCCCGCAAGGCAAATTAGTCAAAGTCGGCGATACGCCGAACCGCCGCGGCACCAAGGTCAGCTTTCATCCCGATCCAGAAATTTTCGGCCCTAAGGCGCGGTTTAAACCCGCCAAACTGTTCCGTATGGCGCGCGCCAAAGCCTATCTACAGCCCGGCGTGGAAATCCGGTGGTCTTGTGACCCCGCTCTGGTTGAAGAACTTGACGCCGTCCCGGCGGAAGCAACATTTCACTTCCCGGGCGGCCTCGCCGATTTCCTTGCCGAAACGATGGGCAGTAAAGCCCGCGTTGTGCCGGATATCTTTGCCGGACGCACCGAAAAGGCAAGTGGCCATGGCCGCGTCGAATGGGCCGTCGCCTGGAGCCCGTCCGGCTTTGGCGAAGCCGACAGCCTTGTGCGTTCCTATGCCAACACGGTCCCAACGGCGGGCGGCGGAACCCATGAAGCAGGCCTGCGCGCCGCGCTGACTAAAGGCCTGCGCGCTTATGCTGATTTATCAGGAATGGGCAAGAAGGCTGCGATTGTCACGCCAGATGACGTCATGGGCAGCGCCGGCGCGCTTATTTCAGTCTTTATCTCTGACCCGCAACTTCAGGGCCAAACCAAAGACCGTCTCTCCAATGCCAGCGTAACCCGTATTGTCGAAAATGCCGTGCGGGACCCCTTTGATATTTGGCTCGGCAGCCGTCCCAAAGAAGCAACGCAGCTTCTCGAATGGGTGATCGAGAAAGCCGAAGCGCGGATTAAGCGCCGTAAGCAGCGCGATATTTCGCGCAAATCCGCAACCAAGCGCTTACGCCTTCCCGGTAAGCTTGCCGATTGTTCGAATAAAGACTCCACTGGTACGGAGCTCTTTATCGTTGAGGGTGATAGTGCGGGCGGATCTGCCAAACAGGCCCGCAATCGCAAAACCCAAGCGATTTTGCCGCTCAAAGGTAAAATCCTCAATGTAGAATCCGCTAGCGCGGAAAAGATTTCGCGCAATGCCGAGATTAATGATTTGTCGACAGCGCTGGGCGTCGGCATTGGCAAGAAATTCGACCTCGATGATTTGCGCTATGAGCGCGTCATCATTATGACCGATGCCGATGTTGATGGCGCGCATATTGCGGCCCTGCTGATTACATTTTTCTATCGCTACATGCCGGAACTGCTGGATCAAGGCCGTCTCTATATGGCGCTGCCCCCGCTCTTTCGGATTACCCAAGGCAGTAAGTCTATCTATGCGGCCGATGAGGCCCATAAGGATGAGCTATTGGCCAATGAATTTACAGGACGCGGAAAGATCGAAATTGGGCGTTTTAAGGGTCTTGGCGAGATGATGCCAAAACAGCTTAAGGAAACCACGATGGATCCGACCACGCGGACGCTGGCGCGTATCGTCGTAGACGAAGAAAATTTGCCGACAACTGAGGCTCTGGTTCAGACCCTAATGGGCAAACGCGCAGACCTGCGCTACCAATTCATCCAAGATAACGCCGAATTTGTTAATGATTTGGACGTGTAGAGATTACGCAATCTTTGCTATGATTTAACCAAATAAACTTTTTCCTTAATCTTCCATTCATCACAACTGTTGTCTACCGCGCCATCCGCGATTTCGCGGAATCACCCGTTATGGGGGCGCTAATTTATGGAGAGTTTTATGCGTAAAATAATGATTTCAACAGCGCTCGTCGCGCTCGTCGCCAGCCCGGCATTTGCACAAGATGATGGTTGGACAGGCGAAGCTAGCCTTGCTGGCTCAGCAACGACAGGTAACACTGAGACGACTGACTTGGGCTTGGGTCTTGCCCTACAACGTCAAGCAGACGCTTGGCGCCACAAATTTGACGCAACACTCGACTACGGAACAGTGAGCGAAGCCGATACAAAGAACCGTCTCTATTTGGGTTACCAACTTGACCGTGATCTAAATGAAGATGTCTATCTGTTTGGTACAGGTAACTATTTCAAAGACGACTTCGGGTCTTATCAAAATGGTTACTTCGTTGGTGCCGGCGCGGGTTACCACGTCCTTAAAGGCGAGCCGACATTTTGGGATCTAGAGGCTGCTCTAGGTTACCGCAGCCAAGAAACACGCGAAACTGGCACATTTGGCCAGATGGGCTTCATTGCCAGCGAAAGCGTCGGCGAAGCGGCTCTACGCGGTTCATCAGACTTTAAATATGCGTTTAACGATGCTGTTAGTTTCTACAATAAGACAGAAGTTATCACATCATCTTCAGACACATATCTATGGAATGACATCGGTATCTCAGCCAATTTGATGGGTAATTTATCTGCTAAATTTGGTTACCGCGTTGATTACCATACGGACGTTCCGGATGGTGTTGAGCAAACAGATACGATCACGCGTTTTGCATTGGTCTATGCAATCAACTAGGATTGCAACAGAGTGCATCTTTAAGTGGGAGGCGAGCAATCGCCTCCCATATTTTTTGCCCGCTTTGGGGATGCGTCCACTTGGGCGCGATTTCCGCTAGCGGAAATAGAACGAAAGCCCGCTGCGCCATGCGCGGATGCGGCAGAGATATATCCTTGGTCGCAATTTCTCGGCTATTATAATCAATAATATCCAAATCAAGCGGCCGCGGCGCATTGCGCTGTGTGGGGATGCGCCCAAAGGCCGCTTCAATCTTTTTAAGAAATATCAAAAGCGCGAATGGTTCAAGCCCTGTCTCAATTTCCCATACGGCATTTAAAAAGTCAGGATGTCCAAGACCGTAAGGCCAAGAAGGATTCTTCCAATATTTTGATTTACGCAGAACCGACACAGTCCCGTTCGAACAAAGCTGCGTTTCAACATAATTTAGACTATCTAAAACGGATCGTGTTTCTCCATCGATTAGGCTTGGCATATTGGCGCCAAGCGCGATATAAATCCCCATATTTTGTACCTTTATATTTTAAGGATTATTATGGCCTTTTACCCTGACGAGAAAATTGCGCTCTTTATTGACGGAGCCAACCTTTATTCTGCCGCGCGGTCAATGGATTTTGACATTGATTATAAAAAAATGCTTGAGGTTTTTCGCTCTCGCGGACGCTTGATCCGCGCCTATTATTACACCGCGATCATTGAACGTGATGACTATTCCGCGCTTCGCCCTCTCATGGATTGGCTGGATTATAATGGCTATCACGTTGTCACGAAGCCCGCCAAAGAATTTGTCGACCGTGAGGGACGCAAGCGCACCAAAGGGAATATGGATATGGAAATGGCCGTCGATATGATGACCATGGCTAAAGACTTAGACCATATGGTTCTATTTTCCGGTGACGGGGATTTTCGCGCAATTGTCAAAGCGGTCCAAGCCCAGGGCTGCCGTGTTACCGTTGTCAGTAGCCAAAAGACCAAACCGCCCATGCTGGCCGATGAGCTGCGCCGCCAGGCGGATAATCTTATCGACCTGATGGATATGGGCGACATTGTTGGGCGCGCGCGCAAGGACGCTGACGACGATGACGATGACTATGACGCGTAAGACATTTAAAGAGCCGCCGCGCGATTGCGCTCTGTGCCCTCGCCTGCGCGAATTTTTACTGGATTTGCGCGAGAAACATCCCGATTGGCACAATGCTCCAGTGCCCAGTTTTGGAGATCCAAAAGCCAAGCTTTTAATCATCGGTCTGGCCCCCGGAATGCAGGGCGCAAACCGCACGGGTCGTCCCTTTACAGGGGATTGGGCCGGAGATTTGCTCTATGCAGCGATTAACGCCTATAAATTTAGTCAAGGCACATATGGGGCCGAAGCCGATGACGGCCTCACACTGCACGGCGCGATGATTACAAATGCCGTGCGGTGCCTTCCGCCGCAAAACAAACCAATTGGCGCAGAGATCAATACATGTCGTCCATTTTTAGTCGATCAGATTGAGAGCATGGGCAGTCTGAAAGCCCTGCTGTGCCTTGGCAAAATATCCCATGACAGCACAATTCGCGCGCTAGGGTTAAAGCTCAAAGATTATCCGTTCGGGCATCACAAAATATATGATT
>CALKXN010000321.1 GCA_938003555.1 uncultured Robiginitomaculum sp.
AGCCGCTTCCTACGGCGGTATAGCTATTTGCAGCCATCATATATTCGGCTTTCTCAAAATCATGGGGATAGGTTATCTTGAAATTACGTTCATCGCCATCAACGAATTTTAGCGTCAGTCCGGCGTCTTTGGCGATTGCAATATCATCCGCAGCCTGCGCGCCGTCCGCAAGAGAACGAAATGCGGCTAATATCTGTTTATAGTGAAAGGCTTGGGGTGTTTGCATGCGTAAAAATTGGTCGCGATCCGCGCTGCTTCCATCACGGCGCTTCAGAGCGTCTGTCACGGGCAGTGCAGGAGCCGTTCCCTCATGCGTCTCTAGCACCTTTGATAGGGCATCAAGTGTCGCATAAGATATAAATGGGCGGGCAGCGTCATGAATATATACATGATCCGGCTTGATGTTTTCGAGTGCCTTCAAACCGGCGAGCACAGATTTTGTGCGGGTTTTTCCACCTATCACAAGCTGCGCAGATACGCCGCTTTTCGCTATGACGTCTTTTGCGCGCTCATCACCCTCTGCAATAACTCATATAATAGTGTTAAAATTAAAAGCTTTAGCGCAGTTTTCTAAGGTGTGTCTAAGAATGGCCTTGCCCCCAAGGCTGTAATATTGCTTTGGAATGTCATGTCCGGCGCGGGCTCCTTTGCCTGCAGCGACTAAAATGAGTGCAGATTTGTGCATTTGACCCTGTTATAAGCGATGAAATATTGTTCAGCGCATCATTGCGCGTTAAGGGGCAGCATGGACAAATCTATTCAGATCGGCAAGCATAAGATTGACACACGGGTGTTTGTTGCGCCCATGTCAGGCGTTACGGATTTGCCCTTTCGTAAAATCCTGCGTGATTTGGGCGCGGGCGCGATTGTCTCTGAAATGGTGGCGAGCGAAGAACTCTCCAAAGGAAATCTGGAAAGCTTGCAACGTGCATCGGGCGCGGGTGAAATTAAACCGCTTATCGTGCAGCTTGCTGGGCGCGAGGCCAAATGGATGGCCGAGGGCGCGCGCGTTGCGGTGCAAGGCGGCGCGGATATTGTTGATATTAATATGGGGTGCCCGGCGCGCAAAGTGACCAAAGGGCTCTCCGGGTCGGCCCTTATGCGATATCCGGATCATGCGCTGGATTTGATCAAAGCAACGGTTGACGCAGTCGATGTTCCGGTCACGCTTAAAACCCGATTGGGCTGGGATGATGATATGCTTAATGCGCCGCAGATCGCCGCGCGGGCCGAAGAGGCGGGTGTTCAAGCCTTTGTCATTCACGGAAGAACGCGCTGCCAATTTTATAAAGGCGAGGCTGACTGGGCCGCTGTGCGGCGCACGCGCGAGGCTGTCACCAAACCGCTTCTTGTAAACGGCGATATTTTAACGCCGCAAGATGCCGCGGACGCAATAGAGCAATCCGGAGCAGATGGTATAATGGTTGGGCGTGGTCTGGTCGGCGCGCCGTGGCTGATTGGGCAGTTTCAAGCTGCAATGGATGAGGGCGCTCCCATGATGTTAAGCCTTGCCGAGCAAGGTGATATTGTGGCGCGTCATTATCACTATGCGTTAGACTTTCACGGGGAACGCCTCGCTGTTCGTATGATGCGCAAGCATCTTGCGGCCTATATAGATCGGGCGCAGATCTCTATTTCTGACACGGCGCGTATTCAGGCGCGTAATATCGCCTGCACACAGACCTCTCCAGACGCCGTATTAAAACACTTAGCCGCATTTTATAGCGGTGAATATTCTGAGCGCGCTGCATAATGGTTGAGGCGAAAGACATAGACCAGCGCACGGTAATGGATGATTTGCCAATCGCCATCGTCATATTATCACGCCAGGATTATAGCGTTTTATGGATGAATAATCACGCAGAATTATGGCTTCAGAAAAGCCGATTGCATTTTATTGGCAAACCTTTGTCAGAGCTTTCGGAAAATCCGGATAAACTTACAGATATGATTGACCGCGTCATTGAAACAAGCGGATCGGTTATTGCCGAAGATATGCCCGTTTATCGCTGGGACGATCCTAACGCCTTGTGTCATGTCACAGCATTTCCAGCGGGGGATGATGTCGCTTTGATTTTGCGTCAACATCCCAGAGTTGGAATGAATGGCGATAGTACGCAGGATATTGACGCTGTGGGGTCCCTTGGCCGAATGCTCGCCCATGAGTTAAAGAACCCGCTTGCGGGGATTAAAGGCGCGGCTCAGCTTCTTAGGAGTGAAATTGTGTCCGAAGAGGGGCGTGAATTGATCACCCTTATTGCCACGGAAACTGACCGCATTCATCGCCTTGCGGACCGCATGGAGGGGTTTGGGGCCGTCGCGATAGAGGCAATGGAAGCCGTAAATATCCATACCGTTTTGCGCCAAGCCAGATTGCTGGCTCAATCTATGGATGGAGATATTATATTTGAGGAAGAATATGATCCGTCTTTGCCTGAGGTGATTGGCAACAGAGATGCCTTAATGCAGATCAGTTTGAACCTGATTAAAAATGCGGTCGAAGCGATAGTGCATCATAAAACTGGCGACAAAATTACACTTCAAACGTCTTTTCGTTCGGGAGTTTCCCGTCAAGAAACGGGCGGGGTTCAGGCTTTACCTGTTGAGATAAAATTCATCGATAATGGCCCCGGCATTCCGCTCCATATTCGCCGCCAGCTTTTTCAACCCTTTGTGACGGACAAGCCTGCTGGGCAGGGATTGGGGCTGACTTTGGTGT
>CALKXN010000322.1 GCA_938003555.1 uncultured Robiginitomaculum sp.
CGCAAAATACGGCCTTCGGCGATCATGGCATCAGCTTCTGTCGCGGTGACTTCGGCGCTGACCGGGCCTTCGACCATGGCGCAGATTTCTGTGATCACTTCGATGAAATCACGACCCGATTTGGCGATGATAGACGGGTTCGTTGTGACCCCGTCCACAAGACCGATATCATTTAAATAGGCGATCTGCTCCAGATCTGCACTATCGACAAAAAACTTCATATTTACTCTCCGATTTATAGGCGACTCATTGGCGTTTCTGATAGCATAGACCTTCATGATAAGCACCGTTTCAATTTTATTTCCCGTCGGCGTCCCGCGTCCCTTTGATTATGGCGTGCCGCATGGCCTGCCGGGGGGGCATAATCTACGCGCCGGCAGTTTTGTTTACGCGCCGCTAGGGCAGCAAATGAAGCTGGGCGTGGTGGTGGACACGTCCGATCGCCGCGACGCGCAGCGTAAATTGAAAGATATTGCGCAGGTCAAAAACTGCGCCCCGCTGTCGGCCGCCATGATGAAATTCATTGCCTTTACCGCGCGCTATAATTGCGCGCCGCCGGGCATGGTTTTGCGCATGGCGTTGCGCAGCTATAAAGCGCTCGACCCGTCGCCGATGGTGACGCGCTACGCGCCCAGCGATAACGCTTCCGCGCGCCTCTCGCCGGCGCGGCAAAAAGTATTGGACGCCGATATAGATTGGCCCGCCCGCGCGGCAGAGGCCGCGGCTGCAGCTGGCGTCTCGCCCGGCGTGATTTCGGGCATGGCCAAGGCCGGCGCGCTGCAGGTCATCCAAGAGCCGCTCGACCCGCCTTTTGATGTGCCAAACCCTAATTTGTCGGGACTGGATTTAACGGCGGGGCAGGCGGAGGCGGCGCAGCAATTAGAAGGCTTGGTGGCGCGCGGAACATTTGAGGCCGCGCTGCTGGACGGGGTGACGGGGTCTGGCAAGACCGAAGTTTATTTCGAAGCGGCCGCGCAGGCGATACGTGACGGGCGGCAGGCGTTGATATTGGTTCCGGAAATTGCGCTGACCCAAGCGGGGCTTACGCGGTTTAAACAGCGCTTTGGCGCTGAGCCCGCGGCGTGGCACAGCCAGATGGGCGACGCGGCCCGCCGCCGCACATGGCGCGAAGTCTATCAAGGCCGCGCGGGGCTTGTTGTCGGAGCGCGCAGCGCGCTGTATTTGCCGTTTAAAAATCTTGGCCTGATCGTGGTCGATGAAGAACACGACACATCTTATAAGCAAGAAGAAGGCGTGATTTATAATGCCCGCGATATGGCGGTGGTGCGCGCAAAATTTGAACGCGCCACTGTGGTGCTCGCTAGCGCAACGCCGTCTCTAGAGGCGCTGACCAATGCGCGCAGCGGGCGTTATCACCATATCATTTTGCCCGAACGTCCGGGCGCGGTAACGATGCCCGAAGTCGCATTAGTTGACCTTAAAGAACATAAACCCGAGCGCGGAAAATATCTCTCCCAGCCCTTAATCGATGCCGTTACGCAGAGCCTGTCGCGCGGGGAACAGGCGATGCTCTATCTTAACCGGCGAGGCTACGCGCCGCTGATCATTTGCCGCGACTGCGGAGCGAAATTAAAATCCCCGGATACCGATAGCTGGCTGGTGCAACATCGCCGCACGGGGCGCGCCATGTGCCACCATACCGGATTTTCTATGCGTATGCCGCGCAGCTGCCCGACCTGCAAAGCCGAAGACACGCTCGCCCCGGTTGGCCCCGGCGTGGAGCGCGTCGAGGAAGAGGCAAAGCTGCTCTTTCCGGAGGCGCGCATCGAAGTGCTGTCGTCGGATACCGCCGGCAGCGCAGAGCATTTGCGCGCCCGTATGGCGCGCATGGCCAGCGGTGAAATTGATATTCTGGTCGGGACGCAAATGGTGGTCAAAGGCCATAATTTCCCCAAGCTCACATTTGTGGGCGTCGTTGATGGTGATTTGGGGTTGTCGGGCGGCGATTTGCGGGCGGGCGAGCGCACTTATCAAACCTTGGTTCAAGTTGCGGGCCGCGCGGGCCGCGCCGATAAACCCGGCCGCGCCCTGATCCAAACTCACCAACCCGAACACGAAGCTTTGTCTGCGCTCGCCGCCGGAGATCGAGAGCGCTTCATCAGCGCAGAACTTGAAATCCGCGAAGCGCTTGAGCTTCCGCCCTTTGGACGGCTTGCGGCGGTCATCATTAGCGGCGCAACGCCGGAGCTTGCCGATAAATCCTGCAAAGATTTCCTCGCCCGCGCGCCGCGCGCCGACGGCGTTGATATTCTCGGCCCGTCCGAGGCCCCCATTGCCATGCTGCGCGGCCGTCACCGCCGCAGATTTTTAATCCAAGGCCGCGAAGGCATAAACCTGTCGGCCTATATGGCCGCATGGCAAGCCGCCTACCGCGTCCCGAGCAAGGTAAAACTCCAGATCGATATTGATCCGCAGGGGTTTATGTAGGTATTTGTGGTCTGGTTTGACGTAATTTTTTGAGCGTTACGTTTTTAAGACCCTTTAAAATTTCTCGCGTCAAAACCTTGTTGTCTGCGCCGGGTTGCAGATCGCATAGCTCAAAATTATTCATATCTATATCGCCTTTCACCCAGAGATATTGGGTGATTTTGGCGTAATGTTGCGGATGAAGAATACCAAAGAGGTGATGCACAGAGTGCCATGTGAAGCCGGGTGTCTTATGGGCCAAATTTGGCGATAAATTTATCATTCCAGATGATTTTCCTGAGCCATCTGGATAGGTGTGATTGATGACATCCGTACATTTTGTCAGGATTTGAATGAGCGCATAATAGAATAAGAGGAAAATATTGCTGAAAACCAAAAGGCCTATTACCGTCCATACAGCTAAAATTCCAAAAAGCGCCGCGACATAATTTACGGAGACGTGTTTATCAAAAACGACATCAGCCATTTCAGTGTCTGTCATGCCCGCTTTTTTCAGAAGCTTTTTCATGTCCAATATTTTTTCATCGGAGACGCGGTCTTGTGCGCGCTGCTCTCCCTTTAATAAGGCTTTGATCATGAAGGCGATGGGTGAGAACAATACGGCGAGGGATCGCGTGATATCGTGCCGAATGAATATTTTCAGAAACCCGCCTGTCCGACGCCGATCTATTGTGTAATCGCTTGGATGCAATTCTCCGAACTGGGGGTTCTTGCCATGTCCATGATGCCCAAGAATATGCTGTAACCTCCAGTGCCAAATTGTCATGCCAACGGTCAGAGAAAGATAATAATCAAGCGCCAAATTCATGTACCGATTATGTGTGAGTTTCACATGTGCGTGTTGGTGAAGCACATAATTCATATTATGTGAGCCATACCCCAAAACTAAAGCGGCAATTAATTTTATCCAAATTTGACTATACATTATGCTCAGGGTAGCCCCTGCGCAAAATGTAATGAGAGATAAAATAATTCCGCGTGCAAAACGTTTGTCAAAATCGGTGCGCAAAAAAGGATAAATCAAAACTTTAGCCAGCAGGTCAAGAATAGTTTTATCTAAAAATCCGGCGGTCTGTTTTGAATTTTGTTCAATATTTATTGATGTTTCAATGCCTTGATTTATTTCATCAATCGTCAATGGCCACTTCGTCGCATAAGACGGTTTTGTAGTGTTAAGTGCTTTTGTCATACTGCCCCACATATATAACTCTATATTTTCAATTTAAGCGAGAAGTCGTGAATTGCAATACAATTTAAGTCTATGTTTGGATTTAATTGACTCCATTGGCTCTGAAGCCCCCATTGCCATGCTGCGCGGCCGTCACCGCCGCAGATTTTTAATCCAAGGCCGCGAAGGCATGAACCTGTCGGCCTATATGGCCGCATGGCAAGCCGCCTACCGCGTCCCGAGCAAGGTAAAACTCCAGAT
>CALKXN010000323.1 GCA_938003555.1 uncultured Robiginitomaculum sp.
GCGTTTTCGCGCGGAACATTTCGCGTGCGCGGCGATACGGTTGAAGTCTTCCCCGCCCATTATGATGACCGCGCTTGGCGTATCGATTTCTTTGGTGATGAAGTCGATAATCTGGTTGAATTTGACCCGCTAACGGGCCGCACGCAAAATGAACTCGACAGCGTGCGGATCTACGCCAACTCGCATTATGTGACGCCGCGGCCCACGCTCCATCAAGCGATTAAGGGCATCAAAAAAGAACTTGGCACGCGGCTAAAACAATATGAATCCGAAGGCCGCTTGCTCGAAGCGCAGCGCATTGCCCAGCGCACGGAATTTGATCTGGAAATGATGGCCGCGCAGGGCTTCTGCTCCGGCATTGAAAATTATAGCCGCTATCTGACGGGCCGCGCTCCGGGCGAGCCGCCGCCCACAATGTTTGAATATCTGCCGGATAATGCGCTTATATTCACTGATGAGAGCCACGTTTCTGTGTCGCAAATCGGCGCGATGAGCAAAGGTGACCGCAGCCGTAAATTTACCCTGACCGAGCATGGCTTCCGCCTGCCTAGCGCCATGGATAACCGCCCGCTGACCTTTGGCGAATGGGACGCGATGCGCCCGCAAACGGTTCATGTCTCCGCCACGCCCGGCAATTGGGAAATGGAGCGCACAGGCGGCGTTTTTGTCGAGCAAGTCATTCGGCCAACAGGGTTGATTGACCCGCCCGTTGAAATCCGCCCCGTGGCGAAAGATGGCGCGAGCCAAGTCGATGACGTCATTGACGAAGTACGAAAGACAACAGCCAAAGGCTATCGCTCGCTCGTCACGACCTTGACTAAGAAAATGTCTGAAGACCTGACGGAATATATGCACGATCAAGGCATTAAAGTACGTTATATGCATAGTGACGTGGATACGCTCGAGCGGATTGAACTTATCCGCGATCTGCGTATGGGCGTGTTCGATGTGATGATCGGGATTAACCTGCTGCGTGAGGGGCTCGATATTCCCGAATGTGCTTTTGTTGGCATTCTCGACGCGGATAAAGAAGGCTTTTTGCGGAGCGAAACCTCGCTGATTCAAACGATTGGCCGCGCTGCGCGAAACAGCGAGTCTAAGGTCGTGCTTTATGCCGATAAAATGACGGGTTCGATGCAGCGCGCTATTGATGAAACGGATCGCCGCCGCGCCCGCCAAGTCGCGCACAATGAAAAACACGGCATTACTCCAACCACCGTTGCGCGCGGCGTTGCCGACATTGTGGGCGACAGCGAAGCGGGTAAACAAATCCAGGAAGAGCGCGACAGCTACACGCCGTCGGGCCGCAAAAAACAATCCTCAATGGCAGGCAAAGCCAAACGCGGCCTCTTCGAAATGGCCGAAGGCGAGCAAGCCCCCTACGGCGCAAACCTCATCGCCGTCCTCGCCGACATGGAAAAACGTATGTTCGAAGCGGCAGAGAATTTGGAGTTCGAAGAAGCCGCTAAATTACGCGACGAGATAGCGAAATTGCAGGCGGGGTAGGGAGCGGTCAAACTTGACCTCATAGGTATTTTTGTTATTCTTATTTAAACATTCTGTGGGGGAAGTTATGAAGAAACCAATTTTATTTGTTATAAGCTGTGTCATCTTGATTTTTTATATCGGGACGTGGGGCTATCTCACGCTTGGAATTGCCAATCCAAAAATGCTGAGTGGCCTAGATATGTCTGGATTCATATTCACGGCGACGACCGTTGCCGGAGTGTCTTCGGCCTTGGTTTTAGGTGTTTTGGGTGCGACAAAACCGGGTAGCCCTCTCACAATGCAATCTCTTAGCGCTAGAGATATACCGGCTGTAGATTTAGATAAAGCCACGCGTTATCTCACTGTGGCTTTCTTACTTGTATGGGTTGTGATTGGTGCGCTTAGCGTCATTTACGGGGTTTTACTCGAGGCTCCTGCTGCGGCTGACGCCTCAGGCAGTTTGACCGACTTGGAAAAGAAAGTTGAGAAAGCGCATAAGGCTGTGCAGAATTTCGGCATGACTTGGGTCGGCATGGCCGTTTCTTGTGCAATGGTCTTATTTGGCGTGAATAAGTAATATTGTTACTGGTCGGTCTGGACTCAGGCCTCGCTACGCATCGTCCTTAACCGCGTATCGGATTCCTGTTCGTCGCAGCGCGCTGGCGTAATGACTACGGGCGAGATGATGTGAAATGGGATCCGGGCGGTAACTGGTCGTGACTTTCAATCTTGCGCGCATTGTCCGATCTCGCCCTTCGAGTCCACGCGCCTTTGGCGTGTCCTCAGGATGAGGTCAGCTTTTGATCTTCAACTAAACCCTTCCACCCTATTGCTAAATAATACCTCATCCTGAGCATGCGCGCAGCGCGTGGACTCGAAGACGAGGTGTTGGAGGGTTGCATTTTCGGGTTAATCCCTGCCTAAACTCAAAAATAACGACTTAGATTCAATTCCCTAAGACAAATTAGAACAACTTAATCCTCGCCTCCCCATTCACCCCTATATTCCAAACTGTC
>CALKXN010000324.1 GCA_938003555.1 uncultured Robiginitomaculum sp.
CGTAGCGCGCGATCAGGCGGATTTTCGCCGCCGCGTCCGCGCCGCCCACATCCGCCGTCGGGTCGGCTTCGGCAAAGCCTTTATCTTGGGCCAATTTTAACGCCTCGTCATAATTCATACCCGCGCTGATATTATCGAGCATGAAATTGGTTGTTCCATTGAGCAGCGCATCGACGCGTTTAATATGCCCGCGCTCGCGTTTGCACATTTCCAGAACCGGCATGCCGCCGCCCGCCGCGCTCGACACTTCGAGCAGAGCGTTTTGGCTCGCCGCAAAGGCGTCCAGCGCCTCGCCGCCCGCCGCAACGGCTTGTTTATTGGCTGACACAACATGCACGCCCGCCTCGAGCATCGCGCGCGTCTGCGATAGCGCCGGCTCGACCCCGCCAGACACATCAATAAAGATGTCAGGCTTTGCGGCGACAAGATCGCTAAATTCAGTCGTCAGCAAATCTGCCTTCATGCCTTGGTCGGTATATTTTTTAATATCGCGCACCATGATCTTGGCACATTCAAATCTGTCGCTATTTTCGCTGATACGGCGATAGACGCCGCCGCCCACAGTGCCGCAGCCTAGCATCGCGACGCGTAATTTACGCGCAGATTTCGGCGCGCTGGGCGGCGTCGTTGTGCCGCCGATTTTTGTAACGAACGGAATGCCGGGTTTTCCGAGCTCTAAATGCTGATTATGCTTTTGAGCGAAGGCCAGCGCGCCTGTCGCGATCAAACCTTTATTGAGCGCAGCCATGTCCTCAAAGCTGATGGCATCATAACGCAGCGGCGCGTCGCCTTCGCGCTTGGGGTCATGGGCGTAAACACCGTCGACATCCTTAAGCAGTAGCGCGCGCGTGCCGAGTTTACTTGCCACATATAGCGCGGTCAGATCGGCTCCGCCTTGGCCAAGCAATGCAGGGCGGTCATTATCGCCAATGGCCACAAAGCCCGGCATAACGACAATATCATGGTCTTTCAGGTCTTGCTCAAGCTGCGCTACATTCAGGTCAATCAAGCGCGCATTCGCGCCCGTACCGTCTGCGCGCAGGCCAAGGTCGCGGGCTTGGCGGACATAGGCGGGCGCGCCAATGCGCTCCAGCGCCAATGCCAAAAGCGCCGCGCTGCGTCTCTCGCCAAGGGACACCAGTTCGGCCAGATTTTTGGCCTCATCACCCGGGCCAATGCGGCGGGCCTCAGCCATTAGCACATCCGTCTGATCGCCCTGCGCGCTGGTGACGGCGACGATATTATAGCCTTTGGAATAATGGCGGTAAATTTCACTGGCCGCCTGCGTGTAATCCGACAGGCTACGCAGCACGCTGTGACCGAAATTAAGAACAAGAAGAGGGACTGACATATCATATCTTTCTTTAGCTGATATTTTTATAGCGCCCGCAAGCGGAACAAAACGGCGCTTTATTTGAGCCGCGGAATAGTGCCGTGCGCGCGGCGAGTCAACTGCTCGTCAAAGCTCCTTGGGCCAATTGGCCACATTCTTGCAATGAGAGGGGCAAGCGGACGTCAACTGTCTTCAAACAAAACAAACGGATTACTTATGACAACTTTCATTAACCAAGCTGGCCGCCAAAACTTTCGCGGTACGCAAAACGAATATGACCAAGTCGACTATACGGGTGATCTTAATGATTACAGCTTTGTGCGCCTGGCCAATGGCCGTATCAAAGTTACGCATTTAGAATCCGGCGAAATTGACTTTATGAATAGCATTGAAGGCCTGTGGTTTACAGGCGAGCAAAGCTGGTACACGGTTGAAGATGCGCTGCAAATAACCTCTGGCATTCGCGGCTATCGCGCGCTTGACGGCACATTAGAAGGCAATGCGCTCAACAATCTGCTCATTGGCGGCTTTGGTGATGATGTGTTCGAAGGCAGCACCGGAAATGACCGCATTTTTGGGCGAGACGGCTTTGATCAAATTAATTATGAAGGCAGCATTTCTGAGTATCAAATCACGCAAATGTCCAATGGACGCGTCAAAATTTCTCACGCACTGTATGGCATTGATGTCATCAAAGACATTGAGGGCCTATGGTTTGCAGGCTCCCAACAGTGGTTTTCAATTGATGACGCACTTTTAGTTATGAATGACCTGCCCGCGCAGCGTGTTGACGCGGCGGATGGCGTCATTTTTGGCTTTGGCGGCAGAGACATTCTACGCGGCGATAGCGGCGACAACACATTCTTTGGCGGGCTCGGTAACGATCTTTACATCGGTAAAGGCGGATTTGACCAAGTCAATTTCGAGGGCGCCCTCGCAGACTACACACTGAGCACAAATGATCGCGGCTGGCTGATTATCGACAGTGATATTTGGGGCACAGATCGCCTCGTCAGCATTGAAGGCGTGTGGTTCGCCGGCGAACAAGAATGGTACAGCACAGCAGATCTGTTAGCGCAGATTGGCGGAGAAACAGAGCCAGAGCCAGAGCCAGAGCCGGAGCCGGAGCCGGAAGTCGAGACAAGTACAGGCGTACTCGTCAATGGCGTGATCACCGGCGCAAATAACGTCAATGACACGCTGCTTGGCGGCAATGGGAATGATACATTCTACGCTGGACGCGGCTTTGACCTTATTCGCGGCGGCGCGGGCAATGACACATTGCGCGTCGACGGCGACGCCATTGAGTGGAATATGTCAATTAACGCCGAAGGGCAGCTCGTCATGACCCATGCAAGCTGGGGCCAGAACATTGTCGAAGACGTCGAGAACATTGTATTTCTGCGCGAAGGCGCAAGCTATCTTGTGGACGACGCCATATCCCTTACGGCCAACTTGCCTGATTTCCGTTTGGATAATGACGGCGTGATCAACGGCACATATTTGAACGACCAAATGAT
This sequence comes from uncultured Robiginitomaculum sp., assembly GCA_938003555.1. Lineage (GTDB taxonomy): Bacteria > Pseudomonadota > Alphaproteobacteria > Caulobacterales > Maricaulaceae > Robiginitomaculum. The sequence goes on from CALKXN010000324.1 coordinate 2,854, forward strand.
CTATGGCGAAGGCGACCAATCCCTATATGGCGGCCTTGGCGATGATTTTTATGATGGCGGCGCAGGCTTTGACCAAATCAATTATGACGGCGCATTATCCGAATGGCTTCTGACCGATAATGGCAATGGCACATATACAGCCAGCCACGATATTTGGGGTACAGATACCTTCACCAATATTGAAGGCTTGTTCTTTAATGGCGGCGGCGGTGAATTTGTCGCTATTGCGGATTTCTTTGCATAATCTAGATTGGGTCTATGACCCAATCTGATAATGTTAAAAAACCCAAGCGCCAATCCATGTGGCGCGGCGTTAAAGGGCAATGCCCGCGCTGCGGGGAAGCCAAGCTGTTTCGCGCCTATCTAAAGCCTGTGGCCGAATGCAGCTATTGCGGCCAAGATTGGGAAAATATTCGCGCAGATGACGGGCCGGCATGGCTGACAATTTTAATTGTCGGGCATATGGTCGGGCCGCTCATTGTCTATTTTGTGATGAATGACGCCATCCCGATTTGGGTAACCTTTGTGCTTATTCCCGTGCTCGTCGCGGGCTTATCGCTCCTTATCCTGCCAAGGTGTAAGGGCGCCTTTATGGGCCTTATCTGGGCCACCGGCGCACCGACAAGTTAGGCCGCTTGCCCTAAATTTAAGGAATTTTTACGCCTCTACCCTATGGTGCTCCTCGGAGCGAATTATGGATATTTTTGGTGTCATCTGTTTTGTCTGGGCTGTCGCCTTTGTTTTTGCCTGCATGAATTTCAAATTCATGA
>CALKXN010000325.1 GCA_938003555.1 uncultured Robiginitomaculum sp.
ACGGGTCCCCATGTTGCCCGATTTCAATACGCTGTCCGCCAACGCTGAAATTGCCTTTGATGATCGCGTCTCCGCGAAGGCGGCTGCCTTGAACAATGTTGACGCACAGGGCCTCAAAGGGATCTTTGCGGGTCGTGCGCGCTTGCGGCCGGGTCATATCCGGAATGATATGCCTCGCGCCATAAATAGCGGTCTTCACAGCAGTTTTAACAAAGGGGAGGCGGCGCGACATGCCTATGGCTACCCGCGTAGAGCTTTAATATTCGCCGCGTAGCTGCCTTCTTTGCCTTTAAATACAGCTGAGCCGGCGACAAGCGCGCTAGCGCCTGCGTCTCGGCATTGCCGCGCCGTAACGGGGTTCACGCCGCCATCAACTTCCAAAATAATGTCACGGCCGGTTTGGTCGATCATGGCGCGTAAGGTTTCGATCTTGCGAAGCTGTGTGTCGATAAAGCTTTGGCCGCCAAATCCGGGGTTCACGCTCATGACTAAAATAAGATCCAGCTGATCCATAACATAGTCAAGTTCACTGGCTGGGGTCGCTGGATTAAGCGCGGCGCCGCAGCGCGCGCCCATGGATTTGATCGCTTGAAGACTACGGTGCATATGCGGCCCGGCGTCAGGATGTAGGCTGACAATATCCGCCCCGGCTTCAACGAAAGCTTCGAGCAAGTGATCGGCAGGACTAATCATTAAATGCACATCGAAAGGTTTCTTGGTGTGCGGGCGAAGCGCTTTGACCACCATCGGGCCAATCGTCAGATTTGGCACATAATGGCCATCCATGACATCGATATGAATCATATCTGCTCCCGCCTCATCTATGGCGCGCACTTCAGCGCCCAGATCAGCAAAATCAGCGGATAGGATTGACGGAGATATTAAGACATTTTTGTTCATAGACGCCCCATAACAAGAGCCCCGCCGCCGTGCAAGTTCACGGAGACGGGGCGCTCAGTTATTATTGGTGATGCCGCAAAATGCGGCGCCGGATTTATTTGCGAACCGGACGGTAATCCGTAGCAGTGTATCCACCGGATTGCGTGTAGCCGCCGCCGTAAACTTCAACGCTTCCGCCTTGATAGCTGTCGACGCTATAGCCTTCATTCATCGCACATGATCCGTCGCCATTTGGCGTCGTGCCGCTCGGGCAAGAGACAGGTGTTGATGATGTCGTGCCATATGACGAACCGTAATCCGTTGTGCCATAATCCGTCGTGGATGTTGTGCCATAATCATATGTGCTGCTTGATGATGTCGTGTCATATGACGTTGAGCCATATGATGACTCCATACATGTTCCGTCACCGGCCGCTGTCGTTCCCGCAGGACAAGGCGCAGATTCGACGGCGCCTGTGCTGTATGACGGTGTCGTATAGCTTGGCGTGCTGTCATATGACTCATAGCTTGTTGTCGGCGTTGTGTATGACGTTGTGCTCTCATAGCTATTTTGCATACATGTGCCGTCGCCATTTGGCGTCGTGCCAGATGGGCATTCTGCCGGAGCGCTTTGCGTCGTGTAAGTCTGTGTTTGCTGCGTATAAACAGGTGCTGGCTGTGTGTAGACAGGAGCAGGCTGGGTATAAACAGGTGCAGGTTGCGTATAGACCTGAGCGGGCTGGCTCACTGGCGCTGGACACGCCATGCCATTAATAACTGAACAATCCGCATAGATGACGTTTTCTGTACGGCCCTGATACACAGGCGCTTGCTGGACATAGCCCGTATCGCCATAGCGTGATGTTGCAGGTGCGCCGCAATTTTCAACGCAGGCCGCGCCGCCTTCATAGTCATAGACATTGCCGTAACGATCGGCTTGAGCAGAGTGGCTGCAGGCCGTCAGAGCCAGAGCGGCAACTGAGCCCGTTAATAGAGTAACTGATTTCAAAGTGCTCATCTGAGCCTCCCATTTTGGTACATATCGAATGCTTCACTGCAAGACTTAGACCATAAAGGGTAAATCAGCCGTGAACATTACGCCGCAAACACGCGGTAAAAAAGCCGTCCATACCGCCCAATTCTTCCAAATCATGCGGCAAAGACCTCAAATAGCCTTCTTTTGACCCTCGACGCTTCAAGTCAGGGTGAAAATCAAGCGTTTCTGCGTTTAGGAACGAATTAAGGCTAAATTCCGGCGCGCGCTTCAAAAACGAATCAATTTGCGCTTCACCTTCCTCCCATTGCAGCGAGCAGGTACAATATAATATCATGCCGCCGGGCTTGGTTTGGCGCGCTGCGGCGTCCAGCATTTCAGCCTGAAGGCCCTCAAGTTCGCGCATCTGTCCGCGGCGCTTGATCTGCGCGGCCTCAGGGTGACGCCGAAATGTGCCTGTTGCGGTGCAGGGCGCGTCGAGCAGCACGACATCAAATGTATGATCGGCCGCGCCGCGAAACTTAATCACATCGGCTTTGACCAATTTAGCCGTTAGCTTTGTGCGGTCCAGATTTTCCTGTGTCCGGGCGAGGCGGGCTTTGCTTTTATCAATGGCGGTGACATCCGCGCCGGCATGGGCCAGCTGCATTGTCTTGCCGCCGGGAGCGCAGCATAGATCAAGCACTTTTTTGCCGGTCAGGTCGCCAAGCTGGCGCACGGGCAGGGCGCTGGCAATATCTTGCACCCACCACTCGCCGTCATCAAAACCTTCAAGGGCGGTCACATCTGATATGCCCGTCAGGCGCACCGTGCCTGTGGGCAAAGCAACGCCGCCCAGTTTTTCAGCCCAGCCCTGCGGATCAGACTTAACAGTCAAATCCAGCGGCGGAATTTGGGTGTAAATGCGCGCCATCGCTTCAACGGCGTCAAAGCCGTAATTGCGTTCCCATCGCTCTCGCAGCCAATCGGGGAAATTGCTATTTAGAGGCGCTTCCTCGGCCAGCTGTTCTTTGTTTTCGGAAATGCGGCGCAAAACGGCATTGGCCATTGGCGCGGCATTGGCCACTTTACGGTCGCGGTTGCGTTTCAGAACAGCAACAGTTTCAGCGACGACCGCATGATCGGGCACGCCCAGATACATCAGCTGCGCGGCCGCAGTCTGCAGGATAGCGCGGGCTAGCGGGGCTGGATCACGCTGTATATATTTGGACAAGGCATGATTGATCTGTCCCGTGCGGCGCAATGTGGTTGAGGCGATCAGGCGCGCAAAGGCTTTGTCGCGGCTATCCATATCGCCATATTGCTTTTGCTCATAGAGCGCTTGATCCAGCGGCAATCGCCCGCGCAGGACATCGGTTACGGCGCGCGCCGCAGAAAGTCGGGCTGCGCGGCCATTTTTATTAGGTCTTGATTTTGTGGGTTCTGTATCGGTCATGGCGGGCTCATGCCACAGTCGGGGCGATTGCGCTACGTCCTTTTACTGCCCGCGAAAATCAACACTTTATTGACCATGTCTCTTAAACGGAAATTAGCTCTCCTTGGCTAAGAACGGGACACAAAGACTTTCGCGGCAAAGATCGCGGCTCCGCTGTTTCTGCCTTAAAAAGCAGGACAGCGGCGGCATAAAGCTTTGGGATTATGTCGCTGCGCCAGATTGGCAGGGTGGCTTGATTATCATGGTTCGGAGGTTTACCTGCGGAGTATGAGTAGTGAAAATGGTGATAAGGCCGAATTGTCTAGCGACAATGGCGGTGTAGGGCAAAAGCCGGGTGCATTAGCGCCAGGCGCTGCGCCGGGTAAACTTATCTCTGCTGCCGCGAAACGGGCTTTGCAAGAAGCCGAGGATCGCCGCAAAGCGGAAAGCGCCGAAACCTCTACTGATACTCCCAACGAATATTCCGGGCCAAAAGGGGCTGAACCCACGCGCTTTGGCGATTGGGAACGCGGCGGAATTGCTTACGACTTTTAGCCTGACGGCTGAGGTCAAAGCCGCCCATTCAGCTCATCGGTTTTTTAATGCCTGCATGTCGCAGGCTCTGGGTGACGTTGCGCATAGGCGTAATGTCTAAATTGATGGGAGCGCACTATGCGTCTTAAATATCTATTATCTGCCGCATTAGGTGGTATGTTCACCATTGCAGGCGCAAGTCCTGCTCTTGCAGGTTCAAATTGCGGTACCGTCGCTGGCGACCGCTGTAATCCGGGTTATGTTTATAGCCAGTCTCCGGTGGTGAGTTCCCCGGTATCGACGCATTATGGCCAACCTTATGATCATTTGCGCCGCTTCGAATATGTTCAAACACCGCAAGTCAATGTGACGCGTATTGAAACAGGCCGCACATTTGCGAGCGTGTCTGATGCGCCCGCCCATAGCTGGCCGGGATGTGGTGGTCAGTCCGGCGTGATTTGTCGCCAGCCTGCACCTGCTCCGATTATGGCGCCTGCGCCGCGTCCTGTTATGGCTATGCCTGCGCCGGCTCCGGTCATGCGTAGCTATAGCGTCAATCATGATTATGACGCATCAAAATTCCAGTCTCGCCAATATGGCACGACCGATTTCGTACCGGGTATCGCGCATATTCCAACGTCAATCGTTGACCGCTCTGTTGCAAATCGTGATGCGTTACTCGCGTCCGGAACTGTGGTGGCGCAGCCTGTGCTTCACACAAATTCAAGCTATAGCGCGACGACTATATCGCACGCCTCTAGCTCAAATACTGTTGCTTATAATAATGACGGAACAAGCTGGTCCAAAGCGTCTGGTCCAACATTTGTTGATGGCATGTATGCGTCTGAAGTTTTGTGTAAGCAGCCCGCGCCCGTTCAGCAGCGCGTTCAGGTTCATCAGCAAGCCTATCAGGTTGTTCGCCCGATTGTGAATGTGCCTTATGCGGTTCCTGTTGCGGTTCCCGGCCCTGTCGTAAATGTGCGCGGCGGTCATAGCCGCTATGCTCAAAATGGCTGCGCAGCGCCAGCTCCGCGTCCTATGCCTTTAGCTGGTCCAAACCCGATCATGCGCCGCATTGCGCCGGGTTACGCATCTCAAGCCCCTCAGGGCGGCGGTCGTTATGGCCAGTCGACATGGACATATTAAACGTGTAGCTCTGATCGTGTCGGGCGATGCCCGACACTCTTCCTGTCGTCATTGACGCCGGAAGCACTCAAGACCGTCATATGCCTCCGGGGGGGAGCATATGGCGGTTTTTGTGTTTTTAGTGATAGGATTCTCCATTAAAATTTTCGCCTCTCAGGAGTCTGGCCTCGACTTTGCACCCTTAAAATCAAATTGTATCAATTAAAGACAAATCTAAAGGTGTCGACATGGTGAAACTACATAAAACTCTAGCTAAATTTGGTTTAGCAACGGCCGGCTTTGCTGCGCTTAGCTTTGCAGCAACAGGCACAGCGTCTGCGTCATGCGAGTCAGGTTCGTTGTATTGTAACTCAAATTCTTGGACATCTGCGGGAACCAATTATGTGTCCGCTCCGGCCAGTTCTTATACGACGCGTTACGGTGATGCGGCCACATTTAGCGCGAGCAGCGATTATAGCTATAATTCAGTTAGCGCAGCGCCAGCAGGCATGGTCAAAGTCGATTGTCCATATACAGTTGACGTGCCCGAAGGTGGACGCGTTCTAGATTGTTTCGCCGTCGCGCAGCCCAAACCTGCACCCGCGCCAGTGACGACATATCGCCCCGTCTACAACACAGTACAGCAGGCCTATCAAGTCGTGCGCCCGGTCGTCTATGTTGACTACCCCGTGCCCGTCGCCGTCCCAAATACCTGCGGCCCGATCTACTCCCCGGATAGCCGCTATGGTGATTATTACGGCGGATATAGCCGCGGTGGCTGCCGCTAGGGCGATGAACATTACTTTGAAAGACCCGTCTTTATGGCGGGTTTTTTATTGGGAGTGGATCTGGCGTTGTGATTGAAATTGACTCGCCTTCCCCTTGGCAATAAGCCTTGCGAATGCGGCGCTTTATGGGTCCGATTGATCTAACGGATATAAAATTGAGGCTGTAACAATGAGAAATATTCTTGTCGCCATGATCTTTGCATTTGCCCTTGCGGGATGCGGAGCCCCCGAAGGCATTGATGTTAAAGCCTTTGCTGCGGTCAGTAAAACGGATTTCGGCAAAGAGTCCATTCCGGTCGCCTGCGTTGAATCGATAGAGTATGAAGACATTGCTTTTACGCAAAAGTGCTGGAGATGGGGCCCTAAAGGTTTAATCAACATTTCAGAAATGGGCGAGCGCTTTGCCGAATTTGGTTATGCGTTGAGTGCTTTTGATGAGGGCAACGTGGACATCATAGAGCGAAATGAAAATCATTTTCTCGTGCGCTATCAAGGTGACGCAGACTGCCCGCATTACATGATTATTACGATATATGATATTAATTCAGCGCAAGCTGAAATAGATAATTTGATAGACTATGGACTTGCCGTATCACAACAGCCGCATTGCGGCGCCCCGCCCAAGGTTTAAGCTCCTGCGGGCCAATAGATAAGACAATAAATCTATTTCACGTCAGTCTCAATCTGCCTGCATTTATGCTGGGCCGCATATACATCATCTTGCAAGGTCTCAACCTTTATGGAGACCGACTTATTCCTGAACCCTATCGAATAGACATAATGTACGTCATTCTGCGTTGTGCATTGCTGCCACAGATGAGCCTCTGTCAGAAGCTCGCCGGTTTCATGGTCTTTCACATCACCTTGTTTCGTCCAGTCTTTATCGTGCCTGATTACCGCGTCAGTCACATCCTGCGGCGAAAGACCGAAAGCTACGGCGTGGATTTCGCAGCTACTGGCTGGAGGAAAGCTTGTTCTCAGTCTTATTGTATGGGGGGTTCCCCCAAATTTTCTAGCTTGGGCCGCCGATAGTCCCTCTATATAATCATTGGGAATGTCTTGCCATGTGAGGGACGCGATAATGGCGCGATCATTGATTTTTTCAAACTGTTGCCGCGTGTAATGCGTGGTGCGAATCGGCATTTTAGTCACGGCGAGAGTCTCACAGCTTTCACCGCCGATCATTATAGGCTCTGGGCTTACTATTTTGGATTTACCATTGCTCACAAACGGTTTTGACACTGCATTTGAGGCGTTCTCTTGACCCGGAAAAATTGTATATTTCCCGTCTGTGATGGGCGTGCTGAGCGGCGCAGGACAGGATGTTGGTGAATATGGAAATTGTTTCAAAGGGGAAATCTTTTTTGACGTTTTCTCTGAGTCAAATACATATCCCTGTTCCGTCATCATGCTTTGAAAAACAGCCTTGTCTTGTTCAGGCGTAAGCTCCGTTTCATGCGTAATGAAAGGGAGGCAAACTTTCTCAAATTCTTCAATAGCGATCTTGATAGGCGGCGTTTTTAAATCCGCGTTGAAAATATTATCAGGCGCGGCGGTCTGCGGCGGCGATAAAGTGGAGGCCCCCATTAGCCCGCCAGCAGAGAGTACCAAGATTGTCGATATTTTCAGAGCCGCGCGCATAATGACCTTTGAAGGGTTTGGGTCATGATTATCAAAATATCCGCGCTTTGGCGAGTCTTTGAATTTTAGCGTTACTCGCCGCGCATATTCGCCGTAATCTCAGTCGCGGCTTGGCGCGGATCGCGCGCGGCGTTGATGGGGCGTCCGACGACGATGTGGCTTGCGCCGCTTTGGAGGGCGTCAAATGGCGTGGCGACGCGCTTTTGATCGCCTTTATCGCCGCCGGGCATGCGCACGCCCGGAGTGACAATGAGGAAATCATCAGGAACGCTTGCGCGCACGGCGCGCGCCTCAAGCGGGCTACTGACGATGCCGTCTATACCGGCGTCCAAAGCTTGCTGCGTGCGGTTCATGACGAGGGTTTTGGCATCGTCGGCATAGCCAATGGCTTCTAATGCGGGCTTGTCCAATGAGGTCAGAACCGTCACGCCGATAACCTTTAGGCCGCTTCCGGCTTTGCCGCGTGCAGCGGCAGCCATGACGTCGGGGCGGGCATGGACGGTCAGGATATTTGCGCCAAGCCCCGCAACAGAGTGCACGGCTTTTTCAACCGTTGCGTCAATGTCGTGAAATTTGAAATCGAGAAAAACATTCTTGCCCGCATCGATGAGTTCACGCGCAAGGTCCATGCCGCCAATCGGCAAAAGCTGGAGGCCAATTTTATAACTTATGGCCGCATCCCCAAGGGCTTGGGTGAGCGTGCGGGCTTCACCGACGCTGGGCAGGTCGAGGGCGACATATAATCGTGGATCAGCATTCATAAATTAAACATCCTGTTTTCGAAATTTTTCAGAATTGCGGCGCATCAAAGACAGCGCCAGACTATCCGGCATGATCTTGCCTAATGCAGCAATTGTTTTATTGGCCCCGCCTGTGACGTGGACGGCTTTGCCTTTTTCGCAGGCCGCATATCCACCTTCGGCAACATAGTCTGCGTCTTTCCACATAAAGTCGGGCATTTTGGAAACGGCCCCGCGCGTGCCATTGACGTCATGAAATTCGCTATAGGTAAAGCCCGGGCAAAGCGCCGTGACATTGACGCCGTCCGCGCCAAGCTCAAGGTTGAGGCTTTGTGAGAATTTGATCAGATAGCTTTTAATCGCAGCATATGTGGTGTGCCCGCGGCTCCCCGGGAGATGCCCCGCCAGCGAGGCGACATTGATGATTCGGCCAAATCCATCGGCTTTCATATCAGGCAGAACGCGGTGCACGAGTTCGCAGGGCCCCATCAACATCAAATCAAGGCTGGCTTGATGAGCGTCCCATGTTTGGCTGTCATATTTTCCGGGCAGGCCATAGCCAGCATTATTAATCAGGCCGTGTATTTTGCGGCCTTTGGCATGGACGCGCTTGACCAGTTTTTCATTTTCTGCGCGGTCAGATAAATCCGCAGGCAAAATAAGTGACGTGCATCCATGTTCGGCTTTAAGCGCCTTGGCCATCGCGATCATCGGCGCTTCGCGGCGCGCAGCCAGCGCAAGGTCCCAGCCATTTTTTGCGTAGACGGCGGCAAGCGCCGCGCCAATACCGGCCGAGGCGCCGGTGATAAGGATTAGGGGGCGATCAGTCATATGGGCTCCATGCTTTGTCGTGGCTTAGCAAAGACGATCGCGCGCGCAAAGTCTCTAATGATGGTGATGTCCATGATGATCATGGTGAACAGGGTGTCCTGTGCGAAGTTCCTCGCGAGCCTGCGCGATAATCGCCCAAGAGCTACGCAGAAATAAGGTCGCTAGTAATAGGGCGACGATTAAGTCCGGCCAAGCGGAGCCAAAATAAGCGACGAATATACCAGCAATGATCACGGCGACATTGCCGATGGAATCATTTCGCGAGCAGAGCCATACGGAACGAATATTGGAATCGCCATCCCGCCATTTCACAAGGATTAAAAGACAAAATAAATTTGCGGCTAAGGCTAAGGTTCCGACGAGGCTCATCGTGGAGGGCTGCGGAATATCCGTGCCGAAAAACCGCCACAGCGTTGTGCCTAAAATGATAAGCGCAATGACGGCTAGCGTTGCGCCTTTAAATAATGCGGCTTTGGCCCGCGTCGCCAGCGGCGCGCCGATCACAAGCAGGCTCAGCGTATAGGTCGCGGTATCGCTCCCAAAATCGAGCGCATCGGCCAGCAAGGCTTGGGAGCTTGCGCGAATGCCGGCATAGGTTTCGACGATGAACATGACGGCATTGATCAAGATGACAATGATGAGGGCGCGCTTATAGGCGGGTGACACGCCATCAAAGGGCAGGTCATGATTATGTGCGCAAGGCTTGCTCATCGGCTCAGCGTAGCACGGTAATTGCGCCCTGCCTATTGGCGCGTGAAAATGAAATAATGCGGCACGCGGCCTTCGCGAATGGCTTTTTTCTGATAGCGCGTTCCGGGCCAGCCCTCATAGGGCGAGAGGAAGTCGGCTTTGTTTTTGGGTGCAAATCCAAATCCGCCATGGGCGTCAATCCGAGTGAGCGTCCAATCAACATAATCGATAATGTCACTGGCAAAATATAATGGCGCGCCGGGTTTTAAAATGCGGTGCAGTTCTGCGATGAAGTCTGAGGACAAGATGCGGCGTTTATTGTGCCGCGATTTAGGCCAGGGGTCAGGAAATAAAATATAAATTCCGTCCAGACTTTCATCTGCAAGATTTGGCAGCACGTCGCGCACATCGCCGTGGTGCAGGCGAATATTTTCAAGCTTGCCGCGATCCATGCCCGCGCAGCATTTGGCGACGCCGTTGAGAAAGGGTTCAGCGCCAATGATGACGCGCTCGGGCGTCTCGCGCGCGCGGTGCAGTAAATGCTCTGCGCCGCCAAACCCGATCTCCAGCCAGCGCGCCGCAAAGCCGTCCAAACCCTGAAGCGGAGCTTCGGGGTCTATGGCAATTTTGGGCAGGAAGGTTTCAATCAAGCCCGCCTGATAGGCGGACAGGGGTTTACCCTTGGCGCGGCCATAAAGCCGGTTTGCAGGCGTAGATGTATTGTGCGTGCTCATGGGCGCGCCCTACCGTAAAACGCCGAATAAAAAAAGAGCGGGCTTAAGACCCGCTGCTATTCGTCTTCTTCGGAGAGAGAACGCGCCAGTTCTAAAATGCGGCGACGCACAGCGCGGCTTTTGATTTTAGACACAGCCATCGCCAGCGCAACGCCATCTGATGATTTGATAAAATCATAGACAATCGGCATTTGCTCATCTTCAGCAAAGGACATATCGGTATTATCCATACCGAGGCCTTCGAAGAAATATTGAACAGGCACTTCCATAACTTGCGCCATTCTGAACAGACGGCTGGCGCCAACGCGGTTGCTACCGCGCTCATATTTTTGAACTTGCTGAAATGTAACCCCGAGGGCATCGCCCAATTTTTCTTGACTCATTTTCAAGACTTTACGGCGGATACGGACGCGACTTCCAACGTGGATGTCTACGGGATTAGGCGAGCGTGGTGCGTGTGGTGATAGCATGACGACTTTCCATAGTTTTGTTTAAACCGAGGTCTAAGATATATTTAACACTTATAAATTGCAGTATGATAAATACAATCTTCCCTAAATTTGCCCTGGTGAATAATTTGGCGCGTATGAGCCAAAATTCAAAAACAATCAAGGCGGATTTGCCGTAATCGGCCAAGTCTACGCAGTATGAATTTTGAGACTTATATTATGCTTGAACGCCTAATGGAGGCTTTTCGGCAAGATTTGATCAATAATTGTAAGCTCATATGGAGAGGTCTTGTCCAGCCGCCTTCCCAAGGGGTCAATAATGCCGGATATGCCATTCGAGGCGCTGCGCACCACAGGGAGTTTGGTCTCTATGGCGCGGTACTTTACCTGGTTAATATGCTGCCAAGGCCCTGTAGAACGCCCATACCACGCATCATTTGAGATATTTAGGATATATTGCGGCTGCGGGTCCGTTGAGAAATCCGTGAAGCCGGGGAAGATGATTTCATAGCAAATTTGCGCGCTGGCAGGCGGCAGGCCCGGGGGTGAAAAGGGGCGAATATCCCCGCGCGTAAAACTGGACACAGCCATAGATAAGCTTGGAATGCCTAGCTTTTGAATGAGCGTCCCCCCGGGGAAAAATTCTCCAAATGGTACTAATTTATTTTTGTCATATTCGGCCGTAATTTGCGCGCGATTCTGCGCGTCCATCGTAATTGCAACCATGGAGTTGTAATATTTTTGATCTTGATCTCTTCGGGTTACGCCAAAAACAAGTGTCTGACCGGGCCGCAAGCCGGAGATCAGCTGCGCCATCACGGCTTGCCGCTCTAGAACTAATCCGGGAATTGCGCCTTCAGGCCATATAATGAGGTCCACATCCTCAAGCCCTTCGCCGTAGCTTAGTTGGGTGTAACGCTCGAGGATTGTATCGTAATATTCAGGATCGAATTTTTGGGCTTGGTCAATTTGGGCTTGGACGACGCGGACTTTGATATTTCCGGGGGCATTTGTGATCTCGACCGCGCCCAAACGCCATTGCCCCCAACCAAACATAACCGCAAATAGTGCTGCAATAACAGCAAAGGGCGCGCTTCCTGATTTCGGCGTTTTGAGGAATGGCCCGAGCGCCGCGCCCAGCAATAGCGTTAAAAAACTTAGCCCATAAATCCCAATCACGCTCGCGCTTTGGGATATGGGCCGGCCGCCTTCAAAGATATAGCCGGGTAGGTTCCACGGCAGGCCCGACAAAATATGTCCGCGTAGCCATTCAAAGATGAAAATCAACGTCCCAAAAATCAACGCGCCAATCCATAATTTACTCGATTTTGTAAATCCATATAGCGCCGACGGTATTGCCCAAAACAAAGCCAAAAATGCAGGAAGGATCGGAACGCAGAGCGGCATGATCCACACATATATTCCGCCGCGCACCAAAAAGGCGCTACCAATCCAATATAGCCCTGCCAAAAAATAGCCAAAGGCAAAAGCCCAGCCGCTCCAAAATAAAGCGCGTTTGGGCCGTTTGTCCCACTGGCGCATACCGTCAATGCGTAGCCAAAAAAGGGCAAAACACAGCAGAAAGATCGGGGCCAAGTAAAATGGCGCATGACCCAGCACTGACATCGCCCCGAGCAAGATTAATAGAAAAAAAGGCCCGCGCCCGCGTGCATTTTGCCAGCGCGAAATATGTTGCGCCAGCATGATATTTATACCGCGGCTTTGGTCGGGCGAATGCGAAGGCGTTTTACGCGGCGCGCATCAGCATCTAAAATTTCAAACTCAATCCCAAAAGGGTGAGGAATAACTTCGCCGCGCTCAGGAACGCGGCCGGCCAATGTAAAGACAAGTCCGCCTAATGTATCGACATCGTCCTCTTGTTCATCCGTCGCAATTTCACGGCCAAATTTCTCTTCAAAATCCGTAATCGCCGCGCGGGCATCTACGTCCCAGACTGTGCCAAGCTTGGTCTCACCGATGGCAATGATTTCAGGGTCACCGTCACTATGCTCATCTTCGATATCGCCAACAATTTGCTCCATCAAATCTTCGAGAGTCACCAGCCCGTCTGTGCCGCCATATTCATCGACCACAATCGCCATGTGAACCCGCTTGGCTTGCATGCGGCGGAGCAAATCTTGGGCGAGCATAGAGGGCGGAACGTAAAGCACAGGGCGTTTGATGGATTTTATAATCTTACGCTCAGGGTATGTTTTGGCCGTGCGCCCGCGTGCATTAAAGGCAAGATAGGGCAGCAGGTCTTTAATGTGCACCATGCCCGTTGGCTCGTCTAAATTCTCTTTATAAACGGGCAGGCGCGAATGAGAGGCGTCCATAAAAGCTGCGGCGAGGTCTTTGAGACCCGTATCTTTGTCGACGCCAATAATATCGGCGCGCGGCACCATCACATCATCAACGCGCAGCACATGAAACTGCTCTGCAGCATAGAGCATGTTTTTCTTGGAGGTTGTGCCAAATGTGTCGGGCGGGGTTTGCGCCGTGTTTTTTGATCCCAAAAGGCGGGATAAAAACGGTTTAGAACTTTCAACATCCGGTCCCGGACTGTCACTCTCAGACATAATTTTCCTCATAAGGGCTAGGGAGCCCTAAGCGCGCCATGGCCTTTATCTCAAGACCTTCCATAAGGCCCGCACTTTTATCAGTGTCATGATCATAACCGCATAAATGTAAATAACCATGAATAACCAGATGCGTCATGTGATCAGCCGCCGATACGCCCTTATTACGGGCCTCAGCCATTACGGTTTCGCGCGCTAGCGCGATATCGCCTAGGATGTGTCCCTCATCATAGGCCGGGCCTGCGGCGGGGAAGGACAGCACATTTGTGGGCTTGTCTTTACTACGATAATCACGGTTAAGCGTTTGAACTTGCGCGTCGCTCATCAGGGCGATGGACAATTCTGCGCTATGGGCGAAGCCTAAGACCTCACAGGCCGCTTGCACGGCGCGCGCAATATGGGCGTCATAATCGGCAATCGCCGCGGCCCATTTTTTGTCGGCGAGATCAATATCTATAAAGTGGGATAGCTGAGTCATTACAGATTAAGGAGCGCAGCCTTTGCGTCTTTCTCATAAGCCTCGACAATCTTACCCACCAAAGGATGGCGGACAACATCGCTGGCTTCGAAATGGGTGGCTTCAATATTTTTGATATTTTGCAAAATACCCAGCGCGTGAGCGAGACCGGATTGCGTGCCGCGCGGGAGGTCTGATTGGCTCGGATCGCCCGTCACAGCATAGGTCGCGCGCTCGCCGAGGCGGGTGAGCACCATTTTCATTTGCGCAATCGTGGCATTTTGCGCTTCGTCAATTACGACAAAGGCATCGGATAATGTGCGCCCGCGCATAAAGGCCAGCGGCGCAACTTCGATTTCGCCGGAGAGTTTACGGCGCTCTGTTTCGTCGCGCCCCAGCGTCATATAGAGCGCGTCCCAAATGGGCTGCATATAGGGATCAACTTTTTCATTTAAGTCACCGGGCAGAAAACCCAAATTTTCACCCGCTTCAACGGCGGGGCGGCAGGCAATAAAACGGCTAACTTCGCCGCGCGCAAGCAGGCTTGCGCCAAAGGCTGTGGCCAAAAATGTCTTCCCCGTACCGGCAGGGCCAACGCCAAAGACAATCGTGTTCTCGCTCATATCTTTGATGAACTTTTCTTGGCGGGGTGTTTTCGGAACAATCGGGCGGCGACGCGGAAAAGGAATAACTGCTTCAACAGACGCGGCGGCGACTTTGCCTTTGCCGACGGCTTTAATCAGGGCGCGAACATCGCCCGGCCCGGCGGGCCAGCCGCGCTGCAAGCGCGCATAAAGTTCGCGCACAATCTCTGCGGCGCGCGCGCGCGAGGGGCGGTCACCATTGACGGTCACGCTTGATCCCGGCGCTTCAAGATAAACGTCAAAGGCCTCTTCGATCAGCGCAAGATTTGCATGCCCCGCGCCCGCTAGATCCCGCACCAATGCTGGATCATCAAATTCTAATATGTCTGTGCCTTTGCTCATAATTTCTATGTAAGCATAGAGCGGACTATTTGCCAGTGCCTTTATGCGCGCAAATTAGCGCGCGTTGGGTGAGGTACAATCCGCAGTTTAAGTCAGTTTTCCATTTTTAATCGTGGATATATATTTCGGCGCCCCTGTAATTCCGTCATTCCAACCCCGGCATCGCCGGGCTGGAATCCATGCCTAAGTGGCGCGTCTATTGGGTCATTCAATATTTTCTGAAGTATCAAGATATGGATTCCGGGCGGCTGCGCCGCGTCGGAATGACGG
>CALKXN010000326.1 GCA_938003555.1 uncultured Robiginitomaculum sp.
GGCCATATTGGTTCGACCCACGCGTCCCCTCTAAGCACATAAAAACAATAATCACGAGGCCACCAACGAACGGGATAAAGCGCAGCAGATACATCCAGCCTGATTTATCTTGATCATGAAAACGGCGAACCCGTACCGCAATGCCGGGAAGCAACGTTGCCAACCACCAAATGAACAATGGGGCCATTGAGATACCCACACGCGGATCATCTTCGCCGTAGAGACTCATCATGACAATCATTGGAATATAGCACAAGACGATGACTATCCAATAAAGCAGAAATGGCCACCACATCTCTGATGGCGCGCTGCGCCCCTCAAAATCTGCATAACGCCGGAAAAAACTTTTATTCGCCTCTATAAACCCCATAGTACCCTCCAAAATTTACGATTTGCATCAACAGTAGCGGCATAAACGACAAAAACAACGTATATTCTATTATTCAAACGTGTCTTCAATTGAAGCATATTTCGGGCTTGGGCCGTAGCGATTTAGGTCACGGTGACTATCTGATAAGGTCAGGATGAAAATGAAAATCACCCAGATGACCAGCACGAACCCCGCAGCCACGACCAATGCGGTAATACCGACGCTGCCGCTATTCGGACTTACAAGGCTGAAAAACTTCGAGGTAAAATTCTGATCAAATAAAAGCAAAATGTCGTAGATATAATACGCCCAATAGGGCGCCCCAAACCACCCCGATCGCCCTGTATCATGCAAACGGCGCGTTAAAATAGACAGGCTGGGGAAAAAGAAAATTACGCTGAAGGCGAAATACCCATATTCAAAATACAAACCTAGCCCATAGAGTCCCAGGTCGAGCGCGCCAAAAACAATGCCTGAAATTAATGTAAAAAGATAAAACCACCAATATTCGCTGCGCCGGCTGCGGCCTGAAAAATCAAATGCCCTCACAAAGGCTGATTTAACGGCCTCACCAAATCCATATTGGCGATAGCGATCCACTAAGCGGTTTCACCGCCAAATTGCTCTGTCCACTGCGCCACTTGCTCATCTTCGATCTTTGTAAAAAGTAGCTCTGGCGGCGTAACCGCGAGACCATGCGGCAGAGCGTCAAGCAAATCGGCGACATCTCCGAAATCCCAACTGCGGTTCTCTTCGGGCACGCCAATCGCGTCTAGAATTTTAGCTGCGGCATCCGGTATGAGCGGCTGTGCGATGATACCAAATAACGCGACAAGGTTTAACCCAGTGCGCACGCCAATTGCGGCCTGATCAACATCGGTTTTGTAATGCGTCCACGGCGCGCTGCGCGTTAGATATTCATTGCCTGCCGCCCATATGGCGCGGGTCTGCTCGGCGGCCTTGCGAAATTCGCGGGCTTCGTAATGGCCAATCAGAGCAGGTAAACGTTCGGCAAGCTCTTGGGTGATCCACGCCTCATGCTCGCCCGCCTCGCCCGTGCTTGGGACAACACCGTCAAATTTACCCACCGTATATTTGGTGATGCGGTTAACAAAATTACCCAGCACATTGGCCAGATCACTATTCACGCTGCTTTGGAATTCTTCCCATGTAAACGCGGCGTCGCTGCCTTCGGGGGCATTCGCCATCAAATGCCAACGCCAATAATCTGACGGCGCAATCGAAATCGCTTGATCCATAAAGACGCCGCGATTTTGCGAGGTCGAGAACTTTCCGCCATACCACGTCACCCAATTAAAGGCTTTGAGATTATCGACGAGTTTATACTGATCCCCGCCTTGATTATTCGTTCCAATAATTGTGGTCGGAAAAGACAGCGTATGGAAGGCGACATTATCTTTGCCCATGAATTGGACATATTGGACGTCGTCTGCCCCTGCATCAGTGCGCCACCAACTGGCCCAATCGCCGCCCGTTTCTGTCGCCCAATCCTGCGTCGCCGCGATGTAGGCAATCGGCGCGTCAAACCAAACATAGAAGACTTTGCCCTCAAATCCGTCGCGCAGAACGGGAATGCCCCATTTCAGGTCGCGCGTAATGGCGCGGTCACGCAGGCCTTCATCCAGCCATTTTAGCGCAATGGATGTGGCCAGCGGCGGCCAATCGGATTTATGCCCTTCAACCCATTTTCGCAGATCATCGGCCATAACGGACTGGCGCAGATATAAATGACGCGTTTCGCGCACTTCAACATCCTTACTGCCCGAGACCGCAGAATATGGGTCAATCAGGTCAATCGGATCGAGCAATTTGCCGCAACTATCGCATTGATCGCCGCGCGCGCCTTCAAAGTCGCAATTCGGGCATGTGCCTTCAACATAGCGGTCTGGCAGGTAACGCTGATCGGCATTTGAATAAATCTGCTGACTAACGCGCTCCTCAATCAGACCCGCCGCTTCAAGCTTAGCCGCAAAGTCCTGTGTCAGAGCGTGATTAGACGGCGCGCTGGAGCGGCCAAAATAGTCATAGGATAAGCCAAAATCTTCGCCTGCTGATTTTTGGGCCTCATGCATTTGATCGCAATAGTCCGCCACCTCAACACCCGCGCCCTGCGCCGCAAGTTCTGCTGGCGTACCGTGCTCATCTGTGGCGCATATATAAAGAACGTCATGCCCGAGCAGACGCATGGCGCGGGCATATACATCGGCAGGAAGCATAGACCCGGCCAGATTTCCAAGATGCTTCACACCGTTAATATAGGGCAGTGCAGATGTAATAAGGATGCGGGACATAAAGACTCTCTGTTAATTTAGGGCGGACATAGGCGGTTTTGCTCGCAATGAAAACCGGGGATTTTCAGCAGTGCATTTCACCTAAAAGGGGCAAAAACATTACAGCCCCTTCATAATGAACACTATAGTGGCAATAAATCACGCAAATGTGACCTTTTCACTTTACAACGAGTTCTCTGCTTTACATATGGGCGCATCTTAGAACAGCCAACAAAATAGGATATACGCGTAAGTCTGCCGAAAAGTTGGATGTAGGAACCGTTCATGTGGGTTTTTCTAAAACGATAGTTCAGATAGCGATATCTTGTTTATTGACGCAGAATAGAGGTTTAATTGTGAAAACAGCATTTGTAACAGGCATTACGGGACAAGACGGCGCTTATTTGGCCGAGCACCTTGTCAACAATGGCTACAGAGTCATCGGCGGCGTACGCCGTTCCTCAGCCGCCAATACCTGGCGCCTCGAAGAATTGGGCATGATGGGTAAAGTTGAGCTCGTCGCTTACGACCTGCTTGATCCCCATATCACTTCCGCAATTATCCGCAAATATCAGCCCGACGAAGTCTATAACCTTGCCGCGCAGAGCTTTGTCGGCACGTCATTTGATCAGCCAGCTTACACGCTGAAAGTCGATGCGCTTGGCGTTGTGTATTTACTTGAAGCGATCCGCACCGAAAAGCCGGATGCGCGCTTCTACCAAGCCTCAACATCTGAGATGTTTGGCCTTGTTCAAGCGGTTCCGCAAAAAGAAGACACACCATTCTATCCGCGCTCACCTTATGGCGTCGCGAAACTTGCCGCCCATTGGATGACAACAAATTATCGGGAAAGCTATGACATGTATGCCTGTTCCGGCATCCTGTTTAACCATGAGAGCCCGCTGCGCGGCCCTGAATTTGTGACTCGTAAAATCACAATCGGTCTGGCTGAGGTCTTAGAAGGCCGCGAAAAAGCTGTACAGCTTGGTAATATGGACGCGAAACGCGACTGGGGCTTTGCTGGCGACTATATCAAAGGCATGCACCTTATGTTGCAGCAAGACAAAGCCGACGAATATGTCTTATCGACGGGCGAGACATATGAAGTTCGCGAATTTGTCACCCGCGCCGCCCAAGCGATTGGGTTTGACGCCGAATGGGAAGGCAGCGAAATTGACGAGAAACTTCGTGACAAGAAAACCGGTAAAGTCATCGTTGAAGTGAACCCGCAATTTTTCCGTCCGTGTGAAGTTGATCTTCTGATCGGTTCACCCGCCAAAGCGGAAAAGAATTTGGGTTGGAAACGTGATGTTTCATTTGCACAGCTTGTCACGATGATGGCTGAGCAAGACCTTGAACGCGTTCGCGCAGGTAAACCGCTATATAACGCTATCGGTTAATGCGATAAGCAGTATAAAGAGGCGGCCCTAGGGTCGTCTTTTTACGACAGGTAATATGACAAAACGTAAATATCTTATTGTTCCCGGCATGGCCAAATCCGGCACCACATTTATGTGGGACCAATTTGTCAATCGGACGGACAGGGTCAATTACTATACAGGTAAGGAGATCGGATACCTGGCTGTAGGTCAGGATCTTGAACGCTATGATACGTTCTTTTCCACC
>CALKXN010000327.1 GCA_938003555.1 uncultured Robiginitomaculum sp.
AGGTTTCGGTCATATTTTATGCTTGGCAGAATTGCCAAGCCCTGTGAAGCTTGGCATAGGCTGCCCACACGCGAGTCATCGTGGGGCGGTTAGCTCAGCTGGTAGAGCATCTCGTTTACACCGAGAGGGTCAGCGGTTCGAACCCGTTACCGCCCACCATTTTCATGGTTTTCCACTTTAGAGAATTGCTTAGCGACAGCCCTTGAAGGGCTTTGAGCGATTGAAACAATTTAGTTTCAAATAAAGTGAACTTTTCTGCATATCAGAGGCAAATCCGTGTTGACGACCCCATAGGTCGCGGCTAGTAAGCGCGCTCGCATTGCGCAATTGATTTGCGCGGGTGTAGCTCAGTTGGTTAGAGCGCCGGCCTGTCACGCCGGAGGCCGCGGGTTCGAGTCCCGTCACTCGCGCCACTTCAATATGAAGTGGCGCCGTCGATTTAAATTCCAAATTGTTTACAGGCCCTCGGCAACGCATTAGACGGGGCATATGTTTACCTCTGTACAGATTCTTCTCGCGCAACATGTTCTGCGCAAATGGCTGACTGGCCACGCATAGTCCTATCTCTCATTTGACGTATTAAACCCAAATTAGAGAGACGAGTAATGGACAGAGAAAAATACCAAAAGATGATGCGCGGCGCAGGGCAGCTGGATTACGAAATTTACTTAAACACCGAAGCTTTGCTGGCCTGCCAGAAAAAGCCGGAGGATTTATGTAATCCGGACGAACTTCAATTTATGATCGTGCATCAAATTGAAGAGCTTTGGATGAAGCTGATGGCGACGACGCTGCTTGATATTGATGATGAGATGAAGGCGCGAAACTCGTTCAAAGTTCTGACGTTGTTTCGCCGCGTGCATATCTGTCAGGAAATGATGACCAGTCAACTCGCTTTACTTGAGACAATGTCTCCCAAAGACTATCAACAGATCCGCATATTGCTGGGAAATGGAAGCGGCCAAGAAAGCCCGGGATTTCGCGTGCTGCTTAAGATGCCCGAAGATTTATGGGCGACCTATGATGCGGTCTATCTCTCCGGTGATAGCCGCACATTGGAGCAGATTTACGACACCGAATATAACCATGATGATGCCTATATGGTGGCCGAGGCTTTGGCCGAATTTGACGAGCAGTTTCAGAAATTTCGTAATGCCCATATGCAGCTCATCTACCGCTCCATTGGCGTTGCGGCGAACTCGCTTAAAGGTCGTCCTGTCGAGATTCTTAATGCGGGCCTGCGTCAGAAATTCTTCCCTGACCTCTGGAGTGTACGCGCCGAGATGACAGATCGTTGGGGCGGAACATATGGCAAGACGCGTGACAAATTAGAGTCCAAGCCTGATGCGTGACCTGTTTCACGTTCCGGATAATTACTTTTTGTCTCACAGTGTCGGCTGTCTTCCGAAGCACACGCAGAGTATCATAGCCGATAGCTTTATTGCGCCGTGGAAAAGCGGAGAAAATTGGTCGCAATGGATGGGCATTGTCGATGATTTTCGTCGTCAAATGGCCAGTCTGCTGGGCGTGACTTCAGATACAATATGCCCGCAGACGAATATCTCTAGCGCCCTCACAAAAATCATCCATAGTCTGCCATTTAATTCGGTCCGAAATAAAATTGTCCTGACGCGGCAAGACTTTCCGACGATTGGTTTTGTGGCGAAGCAGGCCGAGCATATGGGCTATGAGATTTGCTTTGTTGATGGGGATATTACGCAGGCTGAGAGCTGGGCTGCGGTTATCGATGCGCGCGCTGCATTTGTCCATGTCACGCACGCTCTGTCTAACACGTCACATATCCTGCCCGTTGCCGACATATGCGCTTTGACGCGCAAAGCAGGCGGCGTGAGCATCGTCGATATCGCCCAATCCCTCGGTGCTGTTGCCGTTGATATTTCGACGTGGACCCCTGATTTTGTGACGGGCACAGGCGTGAAGTTTCTATGCGCCGGACCGGGGGCGTGTTTTCTCTATGCGTCGCCAGATATATTGCCGCGTTGCGCCCCCATTGATGTGGGGTGGTTCTCCCATGAAAACCCGTTTGAGATGGATATAGAGCAGTTTCGATATGCGCCTGATGCTATGCGGTTCTTTGGCGGGACGCCGTCTCCTGCGCCGCTTGCGGCGGCCAATGGGGCGCTGGCGATGTGGGCTGATATTGGGCTTACATCGGTTCATGAGGCGGTGAGGCGGCACATTCAAAGGCTAATGCAGGATTTGGATGATGATGTTCTGACCTCACCCGGAGCGGGTCAGGCCCACGGCGGAACATTCGTGATTTCGCCGCGCGATCGCGGCCCATTGCGCAGTTCGATCAAGTCTAATGAATTGCTCTGCGATGAGCGCAATGAAGGGTTTCGATTCTCCGTTCACGGCTACACTTCGGATGAAGAAATCGAGCAGTTGGCATCAATTGTAAGCCAAGCGATTTAAGCTGCAGGAGTGCCCAGTAGAGCGTAGAGCGCTATGGTGCTTGCGCATAGCCCTGCCAATAACAAAAGCTTTGCGCGGCGCGCAGAGGCGTCCGTGCCGAGTGAACCTGCAAGGCTTAGTCCCGTGCCGAGCGCAAGGCATATTGCAGCGAGCCACATCATGATGCAGGCTTTCGGCGAAAAACAAACCAGAGCAGCAATATAATGAGCAGAGCGGGCGGGCCGTACCAGAGCAGGGCCGTATTGCCTTGAACAGGCGGGCTGCGCAGGACGAAGTCGCCATAGCTATGCTGCATGAACGCCATGATCTGCGCCTCGCTTTGCCCAGCGCTAAGGCGCTCGCGCACCATATTGCGCATATCTGCCGCGAGCGGCGCGTCACTATCTTCGATGGATTGGTTTTGGCAGACCACGCAGCGTAATTTGCGGCCAATCTCGCGGGCCTGGATTTCTATTTCCGGTGAATAGTCAGGTGCATTTTGCGCGGCCACGGGCAAAGTGAGTAGCGCAATCAGAAACGTAAGGAGGAGCGCGCGCATTATGCCTCCTCGTGGAGTTTAGCAATTAAGGGCAGGATTTCTCTGACGACAATTTCCGGAGTCAGCGCGCCGGAAAATTTGTAGCGAATTTGACCTGTCTTATCGACAATATATGTTTCGGGCGCCCCGACGACGCCAATGTCAACGGCCAGAACGCTGGCCGGATCAAAAATAACAACATCATAGGGATTGCCATTTTTAGTGAGCCAATTCTGGCCAGCATCGCGTTTATCTCGCCAATTAATGCCGACCATCTGAAACCCGCTCAGCTTTTGCATTTCCATGAGACCGGGATGTTCATAAATACAGCTTGTGCACCAAGAGCCGAAGACATTTACGACGCTAATTTGTCCTTTCAAAAGGCTTTGGTCAACAATTTGGGTTTCATCAAATAATGTGCTTTGGGCAAAATCCGGGAAGGGTTGATCGATCAATTGCGAGGGGAGCTTGGCGGGGTCGCGGGTCAAGCCAATGGCAAGGGCCACGCAAAAAACGACAAAAATGAGGAGCGGGATGAAGGCTTTGAAAGTCATAACGCGGCCTCCTCTTTGGGCAAACGCAATCGCTTATCACACAGGCTAATAAAACCTGCCAGCGCCATCATGAGCGCGCCGAGCCAAATGAGACTAACAAAGGGTTGGTAATAGGCCCGCACTATAAATCCTTTTTCGGGGTCGCCGTCGCCTATCGCCACAAAAATGGTGTCTTTAAATCGCAGCCGAAACCCTGCCTCGGTCGTGAACATGGGCGGCTGGCTGTAGAAGCGGCGCTCGGGGCGCAGCACCGTGAGCGGCGCGCCGCCATAGCTGACGTCGAAGATGCCTTGGAGGTAGTCATAATTATCCCGCGTGCTGACGCCGATGTCAGAAAGCCTGAAGTTATAATCGGCCACCTCAATGTGTTGTCCGGGGGTGAGGCGAGCGATGTTTTCCTGCGCGCCCGTGCTCATGGCTGTGATGCCTGCGGTGACAACGGCCATGCCCAAATGCGCGAGAATAAATCCAAAACTTGCGGCGGGCAGGCGGGTGAACCGTTTAAAGCGATTTGCGCCGGCGGGGACTTTTGAGAGGATAGAGGCAAGCGTTCCGTAGGTCAAAAGAGCGGCAAAGCCATAACCCACAGCTGCGCCAGCGCTTTTGCCAAATATCCAAATGAGCAGCGCTAAAATGGCGGCAATAGCGAGGCCTGCGATGATCTTGGTTTTTATACGTGACAGGTCATCTTTGCGCCATTTCAGGAGCGGCCCAAAGCTCATAAAGGCGATCAGCAAAAGCATAACGGGCGTATAGAGTATGTTGAAAAACGGCTCCGCCACTGTGATTTTTTCACCCGTAAACATGTCGACAAAGAGCGGGTAAAATGTCCCAAGCAGAACAATCGCCGCTGCGACGATCAGAAGAATGTTATTCAGAATAAGCGCGCCGCCGCGCGAGACGGAAGGGATTGTGACGCTCCCCGTCAGCGTGCTGGCGCGCGCGGCGTAAAGCGTCAGCGCTGCGCCAGTGATGACGGCAAGCATAATCAGGATGACCACGCCGCGTGTGGGGTCAACGGCAAAGCTATGTACGCTGACGAGTATGCCAGAGCGCACGATGAATGTGCCAATGAGACAGAGTGAAAATGTGGATATGGCAAGCAAGACAGTCCAACCACTCATGGCATGACGCGTGCCCAGCACCATAATGCTGTGAAGGAGTGCTGTTCCGAGCAACCACGGAATGAAGCTGACATTCTCAACGGGGTCCCACATCCACCAGCCGCCCCAGCCGAGTTCATAATAAGCCCAGAAGCTCCCAATGGTGATTCCCAGCGTCAGGAAGCTCCACGCAAGCAGCACCCAAGGGCGAAGCCAGCGCGCCCACATCGCGTCGACTTTCCCTTCAATGAGGGCGGCGGCGGCAAATGAGAAGGCCAGCGAAAATCCAACATAGCCCAT
>CALKXN010000328.1 GCA_938003555.1 uncultured Robiginitomaculum sp.
TAAATTTCCGGCTCGCGGGTCCCAAGTAGATTCAGGTTCGGGCCGTTAATAATGTAAATCGGTTTTGTCATATACTGCGCTGCTTTATCTTGAAACCGTGTAACTACGTCAGTAGACCCCTATATGACAAGTCGAGATTAGGATGCTTTGATGAAGCTTAAGGTCAATGGAGAATGGGTGGAGGATTTGCCAGACGCTATGAGCGTAGCTGCGCTACTGGCGCATTTGCAATTGCCCGTAAAAAAGATCGCCGTTGAGCGAAACCTTGAGATTGTATCGAAGTCGACATTTGAGACAACATTGCTGACCGAGGGTGATCAGCTTGAAATTATACATTTTATCGGGGGCGGATAATGACCGACACGAAACTAACGATTGCCGGGCGTGAATTTGACTCCCGCCTGATTATCGGGACGGGCAAGTTCAAGGACTACGCCGAAAATGCTGCGGCGCTAAAGGCTAGCGGCGCGCAGATTGTGACTGTCGCACTTCGCCGCGTAAATCTGTCTAACCCCAAAGAGCCAATGCTGGTGGACTATCTTGATCCCAAAGCGGTGACATATTTACCCAATACGGCGGGCTGTTTCACAGGCGAAGACGCCGTGCGGACATTGCGCCTTGCGCGAGAGGCAGGCGGCTGGAATTTAGTGAAGCTCGAAGTGCTCTCCGATCCGCGTCATCTTTATCCGGATATGGAAGAGACGTTGCGCGCGGCCAAAATGCTGATTGAAGACGGCTTTGACGTTATGGTCTATTGCACGGATGACCCTGTCTTTGCCAAAAAGCTCGAAGATATTGGGTGCTGCGCAATCATGCCGCTTGCCGCGCCAATTGGGTCAGGCCTGGGGATATTAAACCCCGTCAACATCCGACTGATCATCGAACAATCCAGCGTCCCGGTTTTGGTTGATGCCGGGATTGGAACGCCTTCAGATGCCGTTTTGGCGATGGAATTAGGCTGTGACGGCATTATCGCCAATACAGCCATTGCAGGCGCAAAAGACCCTGTCCTGATGGCTGAGGCGATGAAACATGCGGTAATTGCGGGGCGTATGGCCTATCTTGCTGGGCGCATGCCCAAGAAGATGTATGCTGATCCAAGCAGCCCGTTAGCTGGCTTGATTTAGTCGTCAGAGACGAGAATCGCGTCTGCTGGCGCGCTGTTGTCGATGAAAATTCCATTTTTTAGGAAATAGAGTGTCTGTCCGATTACTTCTGAATTATTCATCATATAGGTGTGGCTGACATTAATCGTCACATGATCAGCCATACCTTCGACTTTGGTAAATTCAACGCCGACCTTGACGTCATCATCACCCGGAATTTTATTTGAGAGCAGGGGATTGATCGATTTACTGCCCGCAATGATGCCGACTTCAAATTCAACAGGCGGAAGGGAAGGGGGCAGGCCGTCCGTACCAAGCTGCGCGCCCGCGGGGCCATTAAACAGATCAAACCCAACCCAATCGCCCATCTCATCAGGAATGTGACTGCCTTGATTGGGCGGGCCCATCATGACGCTACGGCCAAGGTTTTCGATCGAATTTTCTTTAAGGTACTGGCGCAGCAGGATACCGCCGAGTGAATGTGTCACGAAGTGGATGCGCGCGCCGAGTTTACATTCAGAGAGCGCGGCCTCAATCGTCGGCCCGGCGAGGTCTTCAATTGTGGCTTTACGAGATTTATAACCTTGATTAACAACCTGATAGCCCTGTTTCTTAAGTTCCCATTCCAAACGCAGCATAGAGCGCGGCGTCCGAATAAGTCCGTGAAGCAAAATTACGCAGTGCGGCTGCGCATTTGTGGCCATAACATTACTTTCGATTTGAGTTTGAGTCGATGCAAACGGGAAGGTGCCTCCCATTATTGCGAGCGTCAGAGCAGCAGTGCGGGTTTTGATCACGCGGTTTAACATATAGCACGCATATCACATCACAGATGTATGTGATGTGAATTTACGGTCATGATAGGTCTGTTATGACCTGAGATGTGATGCAGGCAGGGTGCCGCGAAAACGCAACAGATCGAGGTCTTTAGTTATCTGCTACATTTTCGCGGCTACGCCCCATACCGATTTAAATCACAATGTCATCAATCAAATCATTCATGTCTGTGTTCAGGATAAGCAGGACATCATCACCAACTCGGAAGCGGGCATGATTTCCAACTTGATCAAGGTTCATCAATGCGTCTGCGAGTGTTGCAAAACCATAATCTCTAACGAACAAGAAATCGATATCATCAACAAAGTCCATGACGAAGGCAAAGCCATCGGAGAGGTAGAAACCATCGCGTCCAGCTCCGCCATAAAGTTTACTAATCCCGCCATTGGCTGCGAGGAAATCATCCCCGTTATGACCGAAGATTTTATTATTATTGCCGTCACCAAATAGAATGTCACCGTGGTTGGAGCCGAAGAGATTTTCAATATTGAGTAGTGTATCCCCCTCAGCTTGGCCGCCGGTTGCTGTCCCGTTGAGTAAATTAATCTGCACGCCTTCGGATGAGCCATTATAGCGCGCCATATCAACACCCGCTCCGCCTTGGAGGAAGTCCGCGCCGTCGCCGCCGTTCAATATATCACGGCCCGCGCCGCCAAAGAGCTGGTCAGCGCCATTAAAGCCAATCAGAATGTCGTTCCCAGCTCCGCCATCGACAACATTTGCGCCGTTATCACCGCGCAATGTGTCGCCAAAATTGGTCCCGATTAGATTTTCAATATCAATTAAAGTGTCATTCGTTGCCTGCGCGCCACTTGCGGTTCCGGAGAGAAGGCTGATCTCGACCCGATTGGTCGATTCGTCATAACTGGCTGTGTCATTGCCGTCGCCGCCATCCAGCGTATCGCCGCCGCCGCCGCCATTAAGGATGTCATCGCCCAAGCCGCCATTCAGCGTATCATTACCCGCGCCGCCGTAAATTAGATCACCACCACCCAGTCCATTAACAGTATCATTTCCGCCGAGTGCAAAGAGAATATCACCCAAAGCGCTGCCGTTCTCACTGTCATTACCTTGTGTGAAGGTGGCAGTATCAAGTGAATAATCCACACCGGAAAGTCGTAAAACCTCTATACCCGTGAGCGTGTCTGTTCCGACGCCAATGCCGCTAATAGTATAGCCGCTCATCGTTTGGACAATCGTTATATCCGAAAGAGACAAGGTCGAGTAAACTGCGGCGTCAGCAGTCCCAGCGCCTCCGTCAATAATATCATCCCCGCAGCGACCTTCAATGGCGTCATTACCCGCGCCGCCGGAGAGTTCATTGACGCCGGAGGTGCCAAATAATAGATCGTCTCCATTACCTGCAAGGATGTTTTCGATATCGGTAAGGCTGGCGCGTTGAGTAGAGGTGTTTAGGGTAATAAATTCTTCGCTTTCAAGGTCGGCGATATAGCTACTTCCAAAACTGTCAAATGAGAATGTGTCCAATCCATCACCGCCGTCAAAGACCATAATAACAGTATCAGAGTTAAGACCACTATTTATACCTTGGTATGTGTAACCCAAAATATCATTCCCAAGACCGCCATAAAATTCCGTGCTTACAGTCCCTGTACTTACCGTCGTTGCGCCGCGCAAAATAATATCATTTCCGCCCTCACCAAAAATTTGCGCGATATTAACTGCTCCATATAATACGTCATTCTGGTTCGACCCGGTCAGTATCTCAAAGCCTGTAAGAGTGTCGCCTTCGGCATCACCGCCGACACCTGTACCCGCCGCTAAATCAACTGTGACGCCGAGCGCGGAATTTAAATATGATAGATTATCTCCCGTGCCATCCCCGCCATTGAGGACATCTGCACCTGCGCTGCCGATGACAACGTCATTACCGTCTCCGGCATTGATTCTGTCGCTTTCGCTTGACCCGGTAATTGTTTCATTATCAGAGTCGCCCGTGATGAAGATCAAGTCTCCCGTCGCTGCGCCAAAATTACTAAATGACAGTGCAGATAAATCCAGATCTGTTGCTGTATCCATTATAAGGTTAAGCGAAAAAGTGTCACCTGTTGAACGGAACGCACTGATTAAGCTAAAGCCTGAGTCAATAAATTGCTGGCTGTTGAGAAGGACTGTCCGATTGCCTTCACTACCCGCTTGATCGGTAACAAACCTCAATTCTTCGATAGAGGCGATCGTTACATCTGTGAACTGAAATACTCTGGAATTGC
>CALKXN010000329.1 GCA_938003555.1 uncultured Robiginitomaculum sp.
TGATGGATCGTCAAGCCGCGCCCTAGCGACCCGCAACAGAGAATCGTTTTTTATCAAACACTTTTAAAACCGTTTTAAGGTCGTGGCCCCGTTTTAAAATAAGTCCGCCCGGCGCAATAACGCTAAACTCGCCTTGCTTGGCGGCCATAGAGGGGCGCTTTTCGACCGTATAGAGCGGCGTTTCCGTTGCGCGGCGAAAGATTGAAAATACGGCGCGTTCTTCGAGCATATCAATCGCGTAATCTTTCCACTCTCCCTTACGCACCATAAAGCCGTAAACGCTCATGATTTGATTAAGCTCTGTGCGGTGAAAAGCGACCTGCGGCTTGCGGCGCGTCTTGGCTTTCTCTTGCGATTGAGCAGGTTTCAAATTGACGACTTTAGCACTCATACCTGCACCATAATGCGCCAAATGCGCGGCGCAATTATAATTTGTGGTTAATATGCGTTAGGAACCCTGTCCGTTTCCTGTCGCACTTGTCACGAAACGCCTCATTTGTGCCACAATTTCGCCCCGCCTCTGCCTTGGCGGAGCGCCATACAGAATAGGCAAGTCGGGAGAGATACCATATTCGGTTTTCTTACAGCCCCCCCAGCCCCCGAATAAGGGATGTCTTTCGGCTTGCCGCTCCCATTCCCGCGCGATCCCACGCGCAATAGTCAAAACGCCTCGTCCCAAATATCTGGGCCGGGGCTGTTTTGTTAAGGCGTATAGGTCGCGGCGGCTAAAACAGGGCCATGGCCTGCGCCATGCAAAATCACGGCATAGGCTTCGCCGGAGCGCACAGGCTTGTCATACATCTTTTCTTGGCCATCATAAACGCCGAGCTTGGACACACCCGTCACAACATTTGTCAGGGTCAGCGTCCGCCCACTATTTTCTCCGCGCCCAACAGCAACGCTTTGGTCACCGGGCACATAGGTCACAAAGACAAGCTCGCCTTTGACATCATCAGAACCGCTAATTGAAAACATGCCATCATCATGCAGGACCAATTTTGGAACATCACCAGATATGACATCCCCCTTGATTTCGCGTTTACTGACGCGCGGCTTATCCCATACGCCATTGACCACCATTTGCGGCGTGTACACGCGGCCATGTCCAATTGCAGAGCTATAGTCGCGTTGACGTTTAGAAAAAGATGGATCCGCGAATGTATCTTTCCAGCCCAGATAGTCCCAATATTCAACACTATAAGTTAGCGCCAATACGTCATCTTGGGCCGCAATGGTTTTCAGAAGTTCATTTGACGGCGGGCATGACGAGCAGCCTTGGGACGTAAAGAGTTCAACAACCTGATTGGAGTTAATCTGTCCAGCATAGGCGGGAGCAGCGGTGAGCATCAGGGCGGAGGCAATAAGATATAATTTTTTCATAGCGCTTAATAACAGTAATTTTTAAAAGGTGAAATCAAACCGCCATCACAAGCGCGTGACGAGCACGCGGCGCTTTACCGAATCTATAAAGGGGCGCATAAGGAGCTATGGATCCCATTATATCATATTCCGGCCTCGAGATTTCTCTGATCGAAATCATCCTTGGACTCGTTTTGCTTTTACTCGGCGCATTGATCGCCTATGTTTTGAAGCCGTCCAATGATAAACATCTGAACTCAACCATAACGGATATGGCAAGGCAGCAAGCTGAACTACAAGGGCGGCTGTCGCAATTTGCCGATGACAGCCAAAAGCGAGATGACCTATTTCGCAATAGTCTGGATGAACGGCTGGCGAAAGTGTCAGAGCGCGTTGGTAAGTCTATTACCGACACCCAAGAGCGCAGTAGTGAGAGCCTAAAGCATTTGCATGAACGCCTCGCTTTGATAGATCGCGCGCAAAAAAATATTGAAATGCTCTCCACAGAAGTTTCAGGCTTGCAGAGCATTCTATCGAATAAACAGTCACGCGGCGCATTTGGCGAAATCCAGATGCAGGACATTATCAAAACATTGATGCCGCCTAATGCCTATAGTTTTCAGCATACGCTGTCTAATGGGAAACGCGTCGACGCCATCATCAAAATGCCCGAAGGTTATGGCGATGTTGCCATCGACAGCAAATTTCCAATGGAAGCGTGGAAACGCCTGACCGAAGCTGAGAACACACCGGCCGAGGCCAGCGCAATGAAAGAGTTCTCGCGCGATCTGCTGATTCATATCAAAGCGATCTCTGAGAAATATCTGATCTTTGGAGAGACCCATGAAGTCGCGCTCATGTTTCTACCCAGCGAAGCGATCTATGCTGAGATTCACGCCCGCTTTGAAAATGTCATCAAAAAGGGCTTTATGTCTAAAGTCGTGATCGTTTCGCCCTCGACCTTTATGGCCACGCTTCATACGATGCGCGCCGTGATGAAAGACGCGGCCATGCGCGAGCAGGCCCATATCATTCAGCGCGAAGTTGGCATACTCGCACAAGATGTCACGCGCCTTGATGATCGCGTGGCCAAATTGCAAACGCATTATAATCAAGGCACAGAGGATTTGCGCCAGATCAGAATTTCGACGGATAAGATTTCATCGCGTGCGGGCAAGATCGAAGATTTAGAGCTAAAAGATAATTTGCCCGAAGACAATAATGTCACGCCCCTGCGGCGCGTAGATTAACCTACGCTTCAAAAGCGTCCATACGCTCCGGTAAAGACTCCATGATTTTCGCGCGCTGATCATCGGTATAGCGGGTCCACTGAGCGATTTCTTGGCGCGAGCGGCCACAGCCAAAGCACAGTCCCGATTGCAAATCGAGCGAGCAAATCAGCTGACATGGCGATGCGATGGGTGCATTTGCGACCATTATTCGTCTTCGTCGTCTTCAGTGAACCCGAATTTTTTCATTTTCTCAATCGAGACTCCGGGTTCCATGACTTTGAAACCATCTGAAATACGCAAACCATCCGCGCCGAGCGTTTCAAGCTGCGCAACTTCGATGACCCAGACTTTACCAAATGGCTCCATAACCAGACCCTCAATGACGTCGCCATCTTTAATAGCTTCGATTTGAGGGGCGGCGTTTTTAGAATCATAACTCACGCTGACATGGGTAAGTTTAGGCACCATAAAGCCCATCGCGCCGAACATTTTCTTATAAACCGGACGGCCATCCGTCAGGCCGCGCTCCAAATCCGCAAGCGCGTAAATGTCTTGGCGCGGAAAGGCGGCTTCGACGCCCATTGAAAAACCAAAACTGATTTCCGTATCTTTGGGCAGAGCGCGCGCCGGATCATAGACGCAATACTCTCCCTTATCCGAAAGGTTTGGCGGAGATAAAATATCCTCGACTTTCCCCTCCGGCGTCACCTCAATGGGCATCTCTTCTCCGTCATAGCGGTAAAAGAACCGCTCAGGCATACCCAGTCCATCTCCATCATTAAATGTGGCCGAGACATTATTCTCAAGATAACCCAGATGTTTTTGGGGAATTTTAGAGAGTTTCGTTTTCAGCTTCGCAAAACTTTTTGAGGGAAAGCAGCGCTCTGCGGGATGCCGTTCAACGTCCTCAGCTTGCGCGAGAGTGGAGCTTATTAAGGCGATGGCGATGACAGGAATATAATGTTTCATAATTCATACCTAGCGGGATAATGCAAAGATTATAACTTAAATTTTGCCAAGCTTTGCCAAACCGACTATGAGGGCAAAAAATCAGGAGCCTGACATGTCACACCGCACGATTAAAGCCATCGGCCTTATGGCCCTCATGGTGACGCCCCTCATCGCGGGGTGCGGTTTGCGGGGTGATCTAAAAACGCCGCCGCCTATTTTCGGCGAAGACAAGCGCACGGACGCACAAAAAGCCGAAGCCCAAAAGGCGATTGACGCCGCGCGCGAGCGTAAAATCCGTAAAGACGCCGAAGAGTAATCATGCGTCACTTCACGTCCAAAGGCGGCGAGCTATTTGCCGAAAACGTCGCCCTGTCCGCGATTGCCGATAAAGTCGGCACGCCTGTCTATGTCTATAGCGCGGCGACATTTGCGCGCCATTATGATGTATTTGCCAAAGGTTTTGAAGGCACAGACGCGCTGATTGCCTATAGTGTTAAGGCCAATTCCAATTTGGCAATCCTGACACTGCTTGGCAAACGCGGCGCGGGCGCAGATGTTGTCTCGGGTGGTGAATTAACACGCGCCCTGCGCGCTGGAATATCGCCCAGCAAAATCGTGTTTTCCGGCGTTGGCAAAACCCGCGATGAAATGCGACTCGCGCTATCCGCAGGCATCTATCAATTTAATGTAGAGAGCGCCGCAGAGCTTGACGCCTTATCTAAGACCGCAACGGATATGAAACTGCGCGCGCCGATTGCGTTTCGCGTCAATCCCGATGTTGCCGCAGGAGGTCATGAAAAGATCAGTACGGGCAAGAAAGAAAATAAATTTGGTATAGCATGGGATGATGCGCCGTCGCTTTACGCCCGCGCCGCCAGCTTACCGGGCATTAAAATCCAAGGCGTTGACGTTCATATCGGCAGCCAAATCACGCAGCTTGATCCCTATGCGCGCACAATCGAAAAAATTGGCGGCTTGATTAAAAGCCTGCGCGCAGGCGGTCACACCATTGAAACATTTGATCTGGGCGGGGGGCTTGGCATTCCTTATGGCGATGGCGGACAGCAGCCCCCTCCGCCCGCCGATTATGCAGCAATGGTTCTCAGCGCGACAAAAGATTTAGATGTGCGCCTGCTCTTTGAACCAGGCCGCATGATTGCTGGCAATTCCGGCGTTTTGCTGTCGCGGGTGATTTACACCAAGCCTGGCGAAACCCGAAACTTCCTGATCGTTGACGCGGCTATGAATGACCTGATCCGGCCTGCGCTTTACGGCGCATATCATGATGTTGAGCCTGTATTATCATCCGGCGAAGCGCAAACTGTAAGCTATGATATAGTCGGCCCGATTTGCGAGAGCGGCGACACCTTTGCCGTGCAGCGCGACCTTCCAAAACTCGCCGCAGATGACCTCGTCGTATTTCACAGCGCAGGTGCATATGGCGCCGTCCAAGCCAGCCAATATAATACGCGCCCGCTTGTCCCCGAAGTCCTGGTCAGCGGCAGCGATTACGCAATCATTCGCAAACGTCCCGATTACGATACAATGCTATCTAGCGAGAGCATTCCAAAATTTATCTCACGCTGACGCGGGGACGCATGCAGCGTTGTAAAAACCCATCAGCGGCGCTCATAATGTCGTATTCTTGCTTTCGCGACCAATCATCATGGCCCATACCTTCAAAGCGTATCAGGGTAGATTTTAGGCCTACAGCTTGCGCTGCATTATGCATAATCTCTGATTGCTTCGCAGGAATAATGTCATCATCACGCCCGTGAATAATAAGCAACCTAGCTTTCATTTGCGATGCCTGCTTCGCTGGAGATAGCGTCTCAAGCTCCTCACGGTCTCGCGCAATTTCACCGATTTTCGATTCCCATGAATAATAGACGTAACGTTGCTCTGAAATTTCTTGATCAAATTTGTCTAAAAATGCGCCAATATCCGTGATCGCATTTATGCTCACCACGCAGCTATATCGGTCAGGCTGCTGCACAGCGGCGTTCAAAGCCGCATATCCGCCATATGAAATGCCAATAATGGCGCCTTTACTTTGGGGTTTGATCTTGCCTGAAGCTTCAAGCGCCTCAATTCCATCAGAAATATCACTCTGCATTTTGCGGCCCCATTGGGCATAGGCCAAATCCTCGAACTGCCGGCCATATCCGCCCGACCCGCGATACTGTGGTTGAAAAACATTATAACCTTCACCTGCGAAATATTGCGCCCAAGGGTCCCATTCCAAACG
>CALKXN010000330.1 GCA_938003555.1 uncultured Robiginitomaculum sp.
GGCTAAGCCTCGTTTCTCGGAGGGGGGGGGGGCATTCATCAAGCTCCTGCCTTGTGAGCGAATCAGCCTGTTACTTACCCCTTCTCGCGCGCAATATAATCATCAATCACGCGGCCAAGCACGGACATCGGAACAGCTCCGCCGAGCACGACGGCGTCGTTGAAGCGGCGGAAGTCGAATTTATCGCCCAGCTGCGCTTTGGCGTTATCGCGCAGGCGGTTAATCGCGCTGTGGCCGACTTTGTAGCCGCAGGCCTGTCCAGGCCATGCGCAGTAGCGGTCAATCTCTCCGGCGACTTCCTCGGGGTTAGAGCCATTATTGGTGACAAACCATTCATTGGCCTGCTCTCGGGTCCAGCGTTTGGCGTGCAGCCCTGTGTCCACCACAAGGCGGCAGGCGCGAAAGGCGAGCGATTGCAGATAACCGAGGCGTCCGACGGGGAAATCATCATAAACGCCAAGCTCGTCTGCGATTTGCTGCGCGTAGAGCGCCCAGCCTTCGGAATAGGCATTAAACGCCATGAGCGAGCGGATGAGCGGTTGTTTGAACGTATATTCCCCCTGCCAGACATGGCCGGGAATGGCTTCGTGATACGTCAGATCTTTGAGCGTGAATTTATTGTGCAAATCCGTGGAGCGTAGATTGATCCAGAAATGGCCGGGCTGTTTTCCGTCAATCGATCCCGCGCCGCCATAGGCCCCCGGCGCGCCGTCTTCGACGTCAGGGGAAATGCGCGTGACCTCAAGGAAGCCCGGGACAAGGGTTTCAAAGGCCTGCGGCATCAGCGCGCGGATTTCGGCCACGGCGTCGTCAATAAATGTCATAATCTCGGCGCGGCCCGGATCGCCTTTTTTAAATTTGTAGCGCGGGTCATCGCCCAGCGCGCTCATCCGCGCGCCGACGCTGCCTTTGGTATAGCCGATAGATTGCAAGATCGGCTCCATGCGCGCTTGAAGGCTCGCCAGTTCATCCAGACCCATTTGGTGGATTTCATCGGGGCTCATTGTCGTCGTGGTTGAGGCTTGCAGTACCCAGTCATAATATTCATCGCCGCGCGGTTTGGCCCATACACCTGCATCGCTATTGGCCTGTGATTTAAATGCCGACAGGGCATCGATCTGGCGCTGGATGGCAGGGCGGATTGTATCGTTGGCGATTG
Organism: uncultured Robiginitomaculum sp.; assembly: GCA_938003555.1. GTDB lineage: Bacteria > Pseudomonadota > Alphaproteobacteria > Caulobacterales > Maricaulaceae > Robiginitomaculum. Next base: position 1,160 of record CALKXN010000330.1, read on the forward strand.
AGATGGCCGCGTCATTTGGATTTGCGTCTAAATCGTTGGCGCGCGCCGTTACGCTTGTGACCAGTCCCCAGTTTTCCGTGTCTTTATTCAGCGCGCTTTGCAGCTGCCCGATGGTTTTAGCCATCAGGAAGTCTGGCAAAATATAGCCCTTGGCGCCGTCGCTTTTGACGCGCTCTGTCTCGCCGTCCAGCTGCGCGGCATAGGCCTGCATACGGCTAAGATAAGCGTCGACATCATCGCCATTTGCGATTTTGTGCGAGCTATCCATAAAGCTTGGAATTTCAACAAAGGCCCCGGTGTTTTGCGCGACGGCATAGGGACTGGGGCGGTAAGACCAGTTATAATTCAGCATGGCATTATCGCCGAATTTAAAATCAAATCCCTCGGCGGCGGTCGTAAACATTGTGCGCGTCACATCGACGTCCAGCGCGGTATCCGCGGCTAGGGCGGAGGTGTCGATGGCCTTAAGCTCAGATAGCGCCGCGCGAACGTCTTTCTCAATCGCGGCTTGTCCCGCCGCGCTGCGGTCAGTGAGCTGTGATTTAAGCGCGCCATATTTCCCGCTATCCAATCCTGCGCTTGAGGCGGTTTCAGGGTAAGCGCGGATCATCATATCGGTCGCGCGGTCTAATACAGCCTTAGCATCCGCAGCGGCATTTGACGCGCCATCCGTAGGTTTTCCGCAACCCGAAACGGAAACGGCAAGCGCGGCGGCGGATGTTCCAAGAAGCGTACGGCGTGAGAGAGTCATAGCGATAATCCTATATTCGATTTTCGCGTAAACTGGCACAGCACAGCGGGAGTCGCAAATGCTGTAGAGATTTAATTAACGCCCTATCGCCCTTCGGCGCGCCACGCCCATGCCAGCATCAGGGCCGCGAGGGCAAAGAAGAGCAGGATGGGCGCAAAAGGTTCGCGCTTACTGGCGGTGACGTCATAGCGGCCATGTCGCACGACGCCCGCCCAGTCCACGCCAGATGTTTTCGCGCCGACCTTAACATCGCGAAGATTAGGCAGGTTGGGCGAGTCTTCGCCGATCAAGCGGCTATGGCCATTTGTGGCCGTGACGAGCGGGGCAAGCTTAGCTTGCGTTGGGACAAGTTCTGAGAATTCTGTGGGGTTGAGCGCGCCTGCTGCGGCGATCGTTTGAATTTTGCCGCTCTGAATGCGGTATGTTCCATCGGCAGGAGCCGGAATTTCCGCGGCGTAAACCCCGGGTGCGGTGCGAGTCATCTCGACGCGCTGGGCTTTGCCATTCGGGTCGATGACGCGTACGGATTGCGCGGCGTCGGATAATGTGTTGCGAGTGATTTCCATACGGCCATTAATAATCTTGGCCGACAGACGCTCTGCCTCGAGATCAGGCTCGCCCATCAGCCAATGGGCCAAGCGGCGAAACATCTCATTATACGGGCCGCCGCCATCCACGCCGCGCGCCCAAAGCCAGGCTTGATCGGACAGGAGCATTGCGACGCGGCCTTTACCGACTTCGTCCAGAACGAGGAGCGGGCTATCGTCTTCGGTGCTCATGAGCACGTCACCGGAGAGCACATCGGCGTCCACGGCGCGGTACCATTGTCCCCAGCGCTCGGCGTCTTTGCCGGAAAATTCAGAAGTGATCGGGTGGCGCTGGCCTTTCTCAGAGAGCTGCGGACGATAGGCCCCTTCGGTCAGCGTGCCTTTGGGGCGCACAGGCAGGACGGCGGAAAGCGGCGAGCGATAAACACTGACAGGTTCAGAGAAGGGCGGGCCCGCCGCAACGAGCAGCGCGCCGCCATTGGACACATAACGCGCAATATTCTGGAAATAATAAGGCGATAAAATATTTCGGCGGCGATATTGATCAAAAATAATCAAGTCAAATTCATCGACATTATCTTCAAAAAGTTGCCGCGTCGGGAATTGGATGAGCGACATTTCCGGATTTGTCGCGCCAACAGATTTCCCCGGCGGGCGCAAAATAGAGAACTGCACGAGGTCAACAGAGGGGTCAGACTTTAACAGATTACGCCATGCGCGTCCGCCGCTATGCGGCTCGCCGGTAATCAGTAAAACCCGCAAGCGATCCCGGATGCCAGACATGTCTTGGACAAAAATATTATTGGCATAGGTCAGCTCGCCGTCCATGCCTTGGGCAATGAGTTCAACCGTATTGCTGCCGCGCCGCTCGACTTTAACAGGGATGGTGACTTTCTCGCCAATGGCCACATTAAATGTCGCTTGCTCTTTGCCGTTTAGGCGCACTTGGATGAGTGCTTGCTCGCTCTCAAAACTAGGGTCATCGACACGGATTTCAAAATCAACGGTCTCATCGACAAGCCCGAAACGCGGGGCGTTAATCGCACTCATGCGGCGGTCACGCGCTGTGGCATCGCCCGCAATGAGGGCATGAAATGGCACGCCTTCGGGCATGAGTTTTTCAGGATTTTCGGGCAGGTCATGAACCTGTCCATCGGTGACGACAAAGACGCCTGCAATACGCTCACGCGGAAGGTTGGCCAAACCCTCAAGCAAGGTCGGCGTAATCTGCGTGCCTTGATCAGACGGGTCGATAGACACGGTGACGACGTCCAGGCCATCGCGAGTCGACAGATTTGTCGTCAGCGCGCTGGCGGCGTTACTGATGGCTTCATTGCGTTTGCCAATATTGGCGCTTTCGGTTTTATCAACAATGACAAGCGCGACATCCGGCAGAGATTCGCGCTCTTCAGTCACCTTTTGCGGGTTCATCAAAGCAAGGCCGACAATAAGCGCGGCGAGGGCGCGCGGGATAAAGCTCTTTAGACGCGCGCCGCCCGTTAGCATCGCAAAGACTACGCCAAGCGCAACAAGCGCGCCGATAATCCACGGGGCTAGTAACGGGTCAAAGGCCAAAGAGTTGTCCATTATTGTGGCCCCTCATTTCGTCTTTGACGCTGTCCGGGGTCTTGGGGGCGATCCCGTTCACTTTCGGGGCGAAGGCGATCTAATATGGTTTGCGTATGCACTTGATCCGCTTTGTAATTTCCGGACAGGACGTACATGCCTAAATTCACGCCAAAACGGCGGGCAAACTCTTTTTGGCGCGGCATAGTCTCGTCGACTGTGCCGATATAGTCGCCGTCCACGCCAACGGCCCAGCCTGTCGCCCAGTCATTAGAGCCGACAATCACGCTGGCGACGCCGTCGCGTGAATTGACTGATTTTGCATCGACCCAAACTTGTCCGTCGGCGTAACGACCCGGATAGCGGTCAATGAGAAAAAAG
>CALKXN010000331.1 GCA_938003555.1 uncultured Robiginitomaculum sp.
CAGCGTATGACGCTCCGCGAGCGCTTGCGGCGCGCTGCTGTCCAGAGCGATTAAAGCATTGGGGCCGAAATAATCAAAGACGGTTTCAAGCCCATCATAGAGCAGCGGCATATAATGTTCGACGCCTGCAGGGCGGATGCCTTCGGTAACGGCCGCGTAAACCGCATCGCGTGATACGCCGCCGCCAAAAGCCGCAATATATCCGGTACGAAAACGGCTGCGACTCTCTTCGGATAATAATGCCTCACTGACGGGGGCCATATAGAGTGAAGGCGCTTTACCTGTTGTGCGCTGCGTTTGTGGATCAAAACTCCGAATGCTCTCCAGCTCATCCCCAAAGAAGTCGAGACGAACTGGCTGCTCTAACTCCGGCGGGAAAATATCAATCAAGCCGCCGCGCACGGCAAAGTCGCCCGGCTCCACGGCCATGGCGGCGCGGCTGTAGCCATTGGTGACCAGATAGCTTTGCAGCGCGTCACGGTCAATGTCCTGCCCCGGCTTGGCGCGAAAGCCCGCGCGCGACAGGATAGAACGCGGGGCGACCTTTTGCTGCGCGCCGTTCACAGTGGTCACAATGATGATGGGTAAATCCCCCATATCATCGGTCAGCGCGTAGAGCGCCGCCGTACGCCGCGCGGCCAGAGTTCGGCTCGGCGAGACGCGATCATAGGGAAGGCAATCCCAAGCGGGCAAATGCAACAGAGTTATATCGGGCGCAAAGAACTCACAGGCTGCTATAAAATTGGCGGCGCGTGTATCATCGGCAGCGATAAAGACATTGCGCCCGCCGCGCGCGCGCGCCGCTTTAACAAAGACCAGGGCATCCGCCCCTTCGGGCAGGCCGCCAACAGAGAGCGCCCCGTCAAAACGGGCATATGTCTTTTGCTCAAGCATGATTAAAGCGGACTATACTGCTTTAGCCGCGCAAAAAGCGGCGTATCAAATTGCGCGGGCAAAGGCTTGCTGCCCTTGATCCAATCATAAATATTATGATCTGTTTCTTCGAGCAGACTTTCAAAGGTGCTTAAATCCGCCGCATCCATCGCCGGAACATGCGCTTTGGCAAAACCGCCCAACAAAATATCGGCTTCTTTGAAGCCTCTATAATTGGCGCGATAGATCAGCCGCTTGCGGCGGGTCTCTATATTGGCTTCAGGCTGTGTTTCGTGAATCATGATAAAGCTCTCATAAGGGGCAAATAATATACGTACAACATATTGTGTCGGTGCAATTGCTGCTGCAATTAGGGGTATGAGACCTGAAATCCTATTCCCGCTCTTTACCCATGTGACCAAGCTACATGGCGTGGGCGATAAAATCGCGCAGGCCCTTGCCCGCGCTATGGGTGATCGGGTCAGAGACCTTATCCTTACTCCGCCTTCTGGGTGTATTGATCGCAGCGCGCGGCCGATGATCTCCGACGCTGTAGATGGACAGATTGGGACATTTACGGTGCATGTCAATTCCCATCACGCGCCCACCGCGCGCGGGCGGCCCTACCGCGTGAAAGTCAGCGATGATAGCGGCGAGATGGATCTCATTTTCTTTCACAGCCGTGGTCAGTTTTTGCGTAATACCCTGCCCGAAGATACGACGCGGATAATCTCAGGCAAGGTTGAAATATATAATGCGCGCGCGCAAATGGCCCATCCTGACCATATGGTTGCGCCCAAAGACGCCGATCAAATCCCGAATATCGAGCCGCTTTACCCCCTCACCGCCGGACTATCACAAAAGGTGGCAGGCAAAGCGATCCGCGAAGCCCTAAAAGCCCTGCCCGAACTTGATGAATGGATTGACGAGGCCTTAGTGACCCGCGAGCAATGGCCGCGCTGGGCTGAGGCTGTGCAGCGCATGCATGCACCTGATAGCCGCCTTGAGGTCAAACCCGACAGTCTTGTACGCAAACGTCTCGCCTTTGATGAACTTCTTGCGCAGCAGCTTGCAATTGCAATTGTGCGCGAGCAAAACCGCGCGCGCAAAGGACGGGTCTTTTCCCCCAAGGGCGATTACGTCACCGAAGTGCTAAGCGGCGCGCCCTTCACCCCGACGGGCGCGCAGATGCGAGCCTTTGAAGACATCAAAGCCGATATGAGCTCAAAGAACCGCATGGCGCGATTACTTCAGGGCGATGTCGGCGCGGGTAAAACCTTTGTTGCTGCGCTGGCCGCCGCCCATGTTGCCGAATGCGGCGCGCAAGTCGCCATTATGGCACCGACAGAAATTCTAGCACGGCAACATGCCGAAAGCCTGAAAGCCCTCCTTGGCCCCGCCAATCTCACCGTCGAAGCCGTCACGGGCCGCGATAAGGGCAAGCCGCGTGAGGCGCTCGCGACAGGTCTGCGCGACGGCTATATTGACGTTATTTGTGGCACGCATGCATTATTCCAAGACAGCGTCGAATTTGCGGATTTGGGATTGGTTATTATTGACGAGCAGCACCGCTTTGGCGTGAATGACCGCATGCGCCTTATGGATAAGGGGCATAAGCCAGACATCCTTGTTATGACCGCGACCCCTATTCCGCGTACACTTGCCCTCACCAGTTACGGCGATTTGGACGTCTCAAAACTGGATGAAAAACCCGCAGGTCGCCGCCCTATTGATACACGCATTGTCCCGATGGAGAAACTGGATGATTTGATCGAGGGCGTGCAGCGCGCCGTAAAAACGGGCGCGCGGGTCTATTGGGTCTGCCCCCTTGTGGAAGATAGCGAACTCATAGACCTCTCCAGCGCAGAGGATCGCCATCGGCAGCTAACCGCGATATTTGGCGGGCGTATTGGTCTGCTTCATGGCCGCATGAAAGCACAGGAAAAAAGCGATATTGCCGCCGCCTTCAAACAGGGCGAATATGATGTCCTTGTCGCAACAACGGTGATCGAAGTCGGCGTCGACGCCCCCGACGCCACCATTATCGTGATCGAACATGCCGAGCGCTTTGGGCTAGCGCAGCTGCATCAGCTGCGCGGTCGTGTGGGGCGTTCTGATAAGCAGTCCTCCTGCTTCCTCCTTTACAAAGGTCCACTCTCTGTGAATGGCAAAAAACGCCTTGAGATTATGCGCGAGACTGAGGACGGATTTGTGATCTCAGAGCAAGACTGGGAGCTGCGCGGCAGCGGCGATCTACTTGGCGCGCGGCAAAGCGGGCTGCCGGCATTTAAGCTTGCGGATATGGACGCGCACCGCTCGCTATTGGAACTCGCTTCCACGCAAGCGCGCTTAATTGCAGCGCAAAACCCAAATCTCGAAGGCACGGCAGGCGACGCTGCCCGCACGCTTCTTTATCTGTTCGAACAAGATCGCGGCGTAGAAATTATGCGCTCAGGTTAAAGTCCGGGTTTAGGCGGCGCATTTAACTTTTTATTTGCCGAATTCATTGCCTGCGGGTCACTGACCACGCCTGCAGATATGATCAGTTTCGCGCCTTCTTCCGGAGTCATATCCAGGATTTTTATGTCTTTACGGGCAATCATCATCAAAAAGCCACTTGTCGGATTTGGCGTTGTCGGAACGAAGACATTGATAAAGCCCTCAGGCAAATGTTTGGCTGGAGCCCCTTTAACGTCCGAAGTCACAAAGCCCATCACCCAAACATCTTTGCGGGGGTATTCCAGAAGGCAAACTTCTCGAAAGGCCTTATCCGCGCTCATCGTGAAGGTATCGACAATCTGTTTAACGAAATTATAGACATTCCGAATAAGCGGAACGCGATTTACGATACGCTCTCCGAACCCTAAAATTTGACGCCCGAAAAAGTTACGCGCTAAAACGCCTAATAGGTAAATCCCGACAATTGTAATTAACAATCCGATACCCGGAATTTCAAAAGGCAAATATGTATCCGGATTCCATTCAGGCGGTATTTTCGGCTTAATGAAAGCATCAAATTTACTAACGACGAACCACATTAATCCGAGCGTCGCAATAATTGGCAACCCGACAACAAGCCCATAAATAAAGCTTGTACGCATGGATTTGCGCAATGACACACGGGCTTTTTTGATCTTCACGCCTGTTTTACGGTTGTTTTTCATAGCCTATGCCCTTTGCGACACATGTTCATGATTTCACAAAGCTGTAAATGACTTTTACCATGAAGCAGTCTAACACTTATATTTCTATCTATAAGGGGTAGAATAAGGAAAATATATGACAGGTCTGCGGCCAAAATCGATATTTTACATCGCTGCGGTTTTATTTGCGCTGCTGATGGTCGCGGCGGCGTGGTTTTACCGGGATGATATGTTTCGTTACGTCAATGATCCCGGCGAGCCGTTCCAGACTTACGCGCCGCCAAAAGCGCCGGATTACACATCACCTAATAGCTGGGTTGCCTCCCCCAAACCGCAAGACATAAGCACGCTTGACCCGCAGCAAGCCGATATATTTGTGGTCGGCCCAACGCTTCATTTGGGCGGCAAAGACTGGGTCGCAAATATCGAAGATCTCGATTACCGCCGCAAGACGGCGCATTTTATAACGCCGAATTATATACGCCCCTACGCCATTGGGGGGCGCGTATTCTCACCGCATTATCGCCAAGCCGCCCTATACGCTTTTTTGACAAACCGCGACGATGCCAAACGCACGCAACATTTTGCTTATGATGATATTCGTAATGCATTTCACGTTTTCCTAACGCAATCCCCGCCCGAGCGCCCGATTGTTATTATCGGGCACGGCCAAGG
>CALKXN010000332.1 GCA_938003555.1 uncultured Robiginitomaculum sp.
GAATGGTGCGGCCCGTGTAAACAAATGGGCCCGGGCCTTGAAGAACTCTCCGAAGATGTGGGCGACGCCATTACAGTCGCCAAGCTGAATATTGATGATAATCCCGATACGCCGGGCAAATTCCATGTACGCGGCATCCCAACGCTTATGATCTTCAAAGATGGCCAAGTCGTCGCCACCAAAGTCGGCGCAATGACAAAAACCAAGCTCGCCGAATGGGTTGCTGAGCACGCTTAGGTCGATTGAAATTTACGATTTTAAAACCCGCGTCTTTGGCGCGGGTTTTTCTTTGCAAAAATACAAAGCTGTGTCAGTCATTAACATGATTAGAAAAGGGACAATATGTGACTTACTATAAGGCTATTTTGCTCACGGCTATTTTTAGCTTAGGCGCATGCGCTACATCAGAGCGTCCTGAAGCGCCGATGGATAAGCAGTACTTAAAAAGCTATGGCAGCCCGCTTGTATATGATTTGATCCAAGGAAAGCAGGTCAGGTCACTTCCGAATACGCAAGTTGAATTAGACAAAATCGATATCGCCTTAAAGGATAAGCGCTTAACAGATTTAGGGCGCCTCGCTCTTACAGAATATCGCGCGGCGATACTCACTAAGCGAGATGACAGAGACGGGGTTCGAACCAGCTATGCCGCGCTAGCGCAGTCCGTATCGAATCCAAATATGAAACGCTTTGCGCTGCTGGTTTCCACGAAAAATGACGCCGACACGAATGAAGGTAAAACAATTATAGAACCCGTACCGTTGGTGCGCGTGCCGCCAGCTATGCCAAATAGCGTCGATAATACAGGGTTTTGTCGACTGAAATTTGATGTTCAACCCGATGGCAGCCCTACAAATGTAAAAACGACCTATTGTACGCGAGATATTTTTGAAGCTTCGGCTGTTAAGTCAGTTTCGAAGTGGAAGTATGCGGTCTCACCGACGGATGAATTCAGATATGGAATTGTAGTTATTCTTAGATTTAGGCTTACGAATGAACGCGGTCTCATTAAACCATATTAGGGCGCGTTAAACGACAGAGTAGACAGTTCAATCCATCCCCAAAACCTGCCCCGCCAAATAAAGCGAGCCGCAAATTAAAATGCGCGGCGAAATCATCGGCTCTTCCGGGGTTTCGCGTGACAGGGCTTGGCCTGTATTTATGGCGCGCTGCACGGCGTCGGTGAGGCTGTTTGAGATTTGATCAACCATGCCGCGCGCGCGGGCAAGCTCGGTTAGGACATCGGGCGACAGGGCGCTGTGACCTTCAATGTCTACGGCGATGAGCGCGCTGGCGAGGCCTTCAAATTCATCTAAATATCCGCCTGCATTTTTATTGGCGAGTATGCCCATAATCATGACGAGCGGGCGTGGGTCGCGGGCCTCGAGATCGGCCATTGCGGCGGCAAGGACGCGCGCGGCATGGGGATTATGTCCGCCGTCCAGCCAAAGCTCTGCGCCCTCAGAGGCGGCCATATCTGCCAGCGCACCAGTGGTGAGTGATTGCAATCGCGCGGGCCAGGTCACAATTTGAAGCCCCTTGGCAATCGCGCTGTCGGTTATTTTAAGCGCGCGGGCGGCTGCAATGGCCAGCGCTGCATTTTGGATTTGATGCGCGCCAGCAAGAGCGGGCATCGGCAAGTCCAGCAAGGCGTCATCATCTTCGAAGATTAATTTACCGTGCTCGGTATAGGCGCGAAAATGCTCATTTAGGGCCGTGCTTGGCGCGCGTAATTTATCCGCCTCGCTTCGCAAAACGGCGCTGACCAACTCGCTTTGATGACCAAAAATAACAGGCATATTGCGTTTTATGATGCCTGCTTTTTCACGCGCAATTTTAGCCAGATCGCGGCCTAAAAATTCGGCGTGGTCATAATCAATCGGGGTAATCAGAGACAGCGCAGGGGTGATCACATTGGTCGCGTCATAGCGCCCGCCAAGACCAACTTCGATAATCGCCAGATCCGCGTGGGTTTCGCTAAAGGCCAGATAGGCCGCCGCTGTTGTCGCTTCGAAAAAGGTCAATGCGTCCTGGCCAGACGCTGTGGTGACGCGCTCTAAATACTCAGCCAGGGGGTCATCTTTGATTTGCTCACTTGCGATCACGATACGTTCGTTAAACGTGACCAAATGCGGCGAGGTATAGACATGAACTTTAAGGCCCTGCGCCTGCGCCATAGCGCGCAATAGTGCGACCGTGCTGCCTTTGCCATTTGTGCCTGCGACATGCACTGTCGGCGGAAGTTTGTGTTGGGGATTGCCCAGCTTTTCTAGGACGCGCTCAATGCGCTCTAAGCCCAAATCAATTTTGCGCGGATGACGGCGGGTCATCTCATCCAGCGCGCGGTCAACGCGCGCGCGGGCTTCATCGTGATCGGCGCGCATTAGGCCGTTTTAGGGTAGGGACGTTTGGCGCGCGTTGTGCGGGTCAGCACAGAGAGCAATTTGGCGAGCGTTTCGCGCATATCGCCGCGCGGCACGACCTGATCGACCATACCCTTGGCCTTAAGGTATTCACTGCGCTGGAAACCTTCGGGCAGTTTTTCGCGAATTGTTTGTTCAATCACGCGCGGCCCGGCGAAGCAAATTAACGC
>CALKXN010000333.1 GCA_938003555.1 uncultured Robiginitomaculum sp.
TGCCACTGAGCAGCAAGTAATGATTTCGTTCGGAGCATTTTGTCATGAGAAACGATTGTTGGGAATTGACTTGAGAGATCTGCAATGCATGCATTTTGAGGGTTGTAAGTTACCCCACCCCCACCTCCGCCACCGCCACCATCAGACACGAGATTATAAAGATTACCCCCAGCGTCATAGTTCAGTCCCGCGCCAGCATGAATTGGACAGGAGATGCCTCCCGAAACCGTCATGGTCGTACCACCAGGCTCATCAGGTTGACAGCCGTGTATTGTATCAGCACATCCATTATTCACGAAATAAGCACAATGCCGACCAATGGCACTGAATACTGGAACTACCCCACCACCGCCGCCACCAATACCACCACCACCGCCGACAAATTGAGGGTTGGATCGCTGTTGTTCGCACTGGTATAACTGTAAAGAGTCGTCAACAAATAATCCGTAGCCCATATTGGTTTTTTTGGGAAGGAACCGCTCGTATAACTGTCGCTTTAAATCGGAACTCTCTCCAGACTGAATTAAAATTGAAGATAGGGTAAATACAGACGGTCTTTTCACAACCCGAAAGTCGCCATACTTTGAATTCTGAACTGCAAAAGGACTATCAACACTAAGTTCTAACTGCCAATTCGCTCGATTGGTTTGGCGCTGATCATACTCAAATTCCAAGAGATTATCACCACTGCTATCATTTCTAATATTTGAGACACTGGGCCCATAACCTGCCAACCCAGTCGAAGCCATCATTTCATGATTCAAGGAACCGGGCCTCATTATTGAAAGCTCAAAACTTGCCGCAGCCGCACCCGCATCCATGCTACCCGAGAAATTGAAGATTGAATCCGGGCTTGCAATATGAATCGGAGAAAGAGCTATGGTGTCAAAACCGATAAATTCTAAGAAAATCTCGGCGACTTTAGAATAGCCATCATCTACAGAGTTTCCAAACGGGAGGACACCAAGAACAGATAAATCAATTTTGACTTTACTCTTAAGTTCCTTGGGGAATTTATCTATGCTCGAGAGCCCAGACCACGGCACATATCGGGACTCTTCCTCAGCGATCACTCGCGGCGTCACTACAAGACGCCTCCCTCCTATAATTTCATACGCAGATGGCGTAAACGTGCTATCCTCCAGTTTCAACAATGCTCTCGAAACTGAGAACTTTAAAAATGTATCAAGGTCAATTGGATTAGGCCCTGAGTAACGGCCCTCCGAGCCATCCCAAGTCCCACCTATTGCGGAACTTACATCTTCGCGCGAAGGTGAAATACTGTCAATAAAGTCGTAATCACCGTCGCTCCATTGATAAGTTTTTAGAGCAGGATCGAGAATAACGGCCTCGCCTTGATACGGAACTATTACCCAAGCATGTACAATTTTAACAATTCCCGTCTCTGAAGGAACCTCTGCTACAGAAGAACAATTATTAGCTCCCGCGAAGGAAACAGGTACGCCGCCATTAGCGAGTATTTCACATGCCAACCTAGGAGATGACACTCCGACAAGCTCGAGAATTTCTCCCTCCGTGATAGATATAGTCCCAACGTTAATCGTGTGCGAAACGCCTGCAACATGCAACAACTCTGAAAACAAACTCACTTGATCAAACGATGTGCCAGCTCGATGAAATGCCGCACCCATTGCACCATGCTGAACGCCAAACACAGGAGAATAGTCAGTACCGTTTTTCACAAACAAGTAAGTCTTTTCAATGTATTCGTCGGCCTCACTATGGTCGGTAATTTCCCCTACATCAGCATCGAATCCCAAGGACTTGGCAATCTCTATAATTCGGGAGTCGTTTCTTGGGCGATACACATCATCATCGCTTTCGAACTCCCATTCTAATGTAGCCCCCTGGGAACTTAGAATACTTTCCGCATTTTCAGGATCTATAGACTCTGCAAAAACAGAATGAGCGGCCGCTCTGTAGGACTCGGATTGAACCTGAGCGGAAGCAGCGGGAGAGCTTAAAAAAGACAATGCCGTTAAGGAAAGTAGAACCAGAATGTTTGATGCAAATTTCATTTGTTAATCCTCACGACTTCTTGCCCTACACCCGTAGGGACATATTTTTCTGAACTCATATTACCGTCATTTTTTTGACGAAGACGAACCTCGTCACCAGTTTCTTCGTCTCTTAAAATCATACGACATGGCTGCTTCACCAAAACAAAGAAGCACTCTTCTACTTCGGTATACCCTTGAGCTAAAAGTCCATCCCAATGCCTGACGATCTGATTTTTCCGGAGTGCATCGAGAGACAGCATCTGATTGGGTGACATAGATATTTTTACCCTCGCCACTACATTGCGTTCGGTTAGATTAGTGGCGCGCTGAGTTTCTGAGCGCTGCAGCTCCATATCTAGACCCTCAGGATCTGGTGTTTCGATCGACAACACCATCGTTCTTTGGTCAACTTTGACAGCGTCTTCATCATAATCGCGCTCAGGAATACTGAAATCACTCTCAAGAGGGACTGAAACTTGTGCAGCAGAATTGGAGTGCAGAAGTGGGCCTAAGACGCCCAACACAACCAGAACACATACTCGAATAGTTACGAAACCAATTCCCAACATTAATTTGAGTTACACCCTTCACAAGATGAATCCGGGGCTTCGGGATCCGAGTCCACAAGATCATTCGGAGTAGTATCGTCGCCGCCAGTTCCATCCAGCCCATCATCAGGCGCGGTAACATTTACATATATCGTCGCCGAAGCTGTGGCCCCGTGAGGGTCTTGCACTTCATAAACGATCTCGAAATTACCTTCTCCAATGATAGACTCAACAGCAACCATTCCCTGCCCGCCGCTAATGTTTACGGAGATATTTGCGGGATGATTTGAAACGGCACTCGACAACACTAAAGCCTCACCATCATCATCGGATGCATTGATAATCGCATTCGCTGTGAATGTTGCGCCGAGGAGGAGGTTTATGTCGAAATCAGAAGCGGTAGGAACTTGATTCTCAGGCGGCGTGTCAGACACGACCGCAGATGCCTCCCCTTGAGAGATATCAGATGAAGGTTGAGCGCAAGACCTTGACGCCGCGCTATTGGTTTGAACGGTTTGCCGGTTTCCGTGTTCATCCAGAACATAGGATGTGGACGCAAGTGCCGCATTTGAACTGGAGTTACTATAAAGTGATGTCTCCAGCCTCCCCAATGCATCATAGGAGTAACAATCTGCATAACTAGTTACGCTAAAGGTTGAGACAATAATCGCAATGGCAGGCAAAGCCCCAATGCGCGAAAGTTTCTTTGAATGTGTCAAAGTTAGAAACCGTTTGTAGATATTCATAACATTTTGTTAATCAAACGATATACAACCTGCAAGGGCTAAAATTAAATTTTTTAAATCCTTGAAAAGTCAGTCTTTAGGTTGCTTGGGTAGCGGATCAGTTTGAAATTTGCCTACTATCAGCCGACCAAACCGCAAAGACCGTTCTTGAGCTAGGCATAGAAACCGCTGACATGCACCTTCAGTACGCGGCACATGGCCCGCACCGAGAACTCATCCCGATGCGCTTTGATAAAGGCCTACTTCACCGTTCGCTGGCACTCGAACCGATGGCGGGCCGCTCACTCCTTTGCGAAGAACGCCGTAGCCTTTTTTAAGATATCACGCTCCTCGATGACACGCCGAAACTCCTTGGTAAACTCTTGTCTTTGACCTGTCATGGGTGTCTCCTAATTTGCAGGAAACACTCTCCACTTTAGTGAAACAAGTCCAAGATGAGCGAAAAGTCTCTCTTAGCCCAGACCTAAATCTGTGCCATGGGCGCTGACGTTAGACAAGCTGTAAGGCGAGGTCTTCTATTGTGGAAATTTCTGGGGTCAATGCATGTCCTATTTAGGTCTGAGTAGAGTCCTCAGGCTGTCGGTTTGTTCTTGATGCCTCTCGGGATTTTTTTGCTTGAACTTAGAGACATTGAGGAGCTTCCACCTAATGGCTGGAAGGCTGGCAGCTTTGGGGAGGTCAATCAGAGTGAAGTCAGGGTCGCCATATTGAAGGCCGGTCAAGAATGTGGCCGCATTGCCGCTCAGACGGGATTGAATGTCTGCAATCAAGGTGTCTCTGGCGTCATATAAGGTTTGCAACGTAACGGCTTCTTTGGTCATCCCGACAAACTGGTTTTTATAAGCCTCAGCCAAATCTTTAAGATTGGGGTCGAGAAGCTCGCATAAGGGCCGGCTTGAGCTGGCCGCATAAATCAAAAATGCTCGAAATAAATCATCCGTCAGTCCTTCATTTTTATAGAGCTGGTCAATATCGTAAAGATCGCGTGGATGTTGACGGTCGAGCGCCGCGCAAACCTTACCGCCGTAAATGTCTTCAAATGAGGCGAGCTTCATTTCTGCAAAACCAAATTGCCTTTCCACGGCCTTTGAAACACGCTTGAGTTCAGGATCAAATACGACGCCGCGCGTCACAGGCGTTGTCTCTATTTTGACTGTGACGCCCGCCTTTTTAACTAGAACGCGCGTCGCATTACCCCCTCCTCCCGCAATGCGCTGGGTGGTGATGCCGGATAGCTTTGCGATAGAGACCGCCAGCCGCTCCATGGCGGCATTGATCTGCTTTAAAGCCTCTTCTCTGTCCGTGAGGGGTAGAAAGGTGAGGTCAATGTCCACAGAGAGCCTTGGTAGTTCGCGATAGAACAGGTTTATCGCTGTCCCGCCTTTGAGTGCAAAGCAGCCCTCTTTTGCTACGTTTGGCAAAATTTGAACGAGGAGTCCTACTTGCGCGCTATAATTCGCTTTTGCCATTTATGAGGCCTCATTGAAGGATGAATCGATAAAGTCCTTTGGTACTGATATATGATATCGCGGGTGTATTCTGCCGCCTTCGATGAGCGCTCGTGGGCCTTTCCCAAGATCAAACTTCTTCGGGTTCACGTATTTACTCCACGCATGATTATGGCGGTCGCTAAACACAAAGAATAGCCGCTTGGCTTTTATGCTTCGGCAAAAACCCAGCAAATCTTCCATGAGAGAGGGGCGTAAATTGGATAGCCCCTCAAATATCATATCTATATTGTGAAAGCTGGCGTTTTTGGGCACTTCGGCAAGCATTTCCAATATGGCGCGTTCTGGCGTGGAGATGATCAGGGGCCATTCCCATGGGGGTATATGCTC
>CALKXN010000334.1 GCA_938003555.1 uncultured Robiginitomaculum sp.
TGCAGATTGGTAGACTATCTCCGCTACCCGCCGATGAGATATTATGGACGCTTTCGCGAGCTGAAAGCGGCGGAACCGATCTTGCTATAATTCGCAAGTCTGAGTTCGCGGCACAGCTTAGCGGCGCGGAGGGCGCTGAGACTGTCAATGGCCTCAAATTTTCTGATAGCGCGCAGCGCGAATTCATCTTCCGTGACAATGATATGAAGCTCAAACGGGGGCGAGGTATCTTCCTTCTGTCTGCCTCACTTATTGCCGCCTATCTGGCCTTGCTTTGGGCGATGTCACAATGGACGGGATATTTTGAAAACCGCGCGGAAACTTATACCCGGGCTGCCCTAGCCGAGGCAAAACTTGCTCAAAGTCTTGAGACTCAAATCTTAAATGAACAGAAGATTGACCAACAAATTAGCGGCTTTGCACCTCGCGATGACCAACGCGATGTTTCAACGCTATTTAGGGCTTTGGATGATGCCTTTGGTGTCAATCAGATTGAAGTCATGGCAATGACCCTCACGGGCCAAAATGTCACTCTGCGTGTTCAATCGCCTAAGCCTTTAGAGCTTTCCAAATTAGAGCAAAGCTTAAAGGACTGGAAGGTTGCGCCCGATGCGGCGCGCGGCGGGGCTAAAAACATTAGGGTTATCCTGACCCGGCCAAGTGGGGACGCTGGCAAATGAAGACTTTTAAGCTCGTTATAACCATGATTGCCTTGATCATATTTGTTGTGCTGCTTTTGCCGCTGATCTCGGGCGCGCAAACCCTCCTATCGGCGCGAGGTGATGCTCTCCAAGCTAAGTTCCAACATGAAAAGGCTTCCCAAATCCATTGGAGCAGCAAGTCGTCTTATGAAACAATTGTCTCAGAGCGCGCTCAGCGGTTCCCCGTGCTTACGAACAATCCCGCGTCATCTGAAGATATATTGAGAAGCCTTGCAAATGAAGCTGGATTAAAGGTCGATAGTTTCAGAGCTTTTCCGGCCAGTAAGGCTGGCGAGCTTTCTGGTGTGTCACTGAGTGCTATGGCCTTTCGGTTGTCCGGAAGTGAAGTGCAATGCCGCAGTTTTTTAAGTGAGGTGGTTACCTCACGCAGCTACATTGGGATTAATAAGTTAAGCCTAAATCCTGATAGTCGTAATGCAGGCATGCTTATCTTAGAGATGAATGTCACCGTTCTTGAGAGCCAAACATAATGAGGGCATCTCGATTAATATATTTTGCTTGGCTACCGATGATAATCTGCGGCTTGCTCGCCATTGCC
The DNA here is from genome assembly GCA_938003555.1 of uncultured Robiginitomaculum sp. Lineage (GTDB taxonomy): Bacteria > Pseudomonadota > Alphaproteobacteria > Caulobacterales > Maricaulaceae > Robiginitomaculum. The sequence continues at coordinate 1,261 of CALKXN010000334.1, forward strand.
GCGGCGCACACGCTTGCTAACCAAGCGCCGTCTTCTGTGCCGATCATAGCAGTTAGTGATCCAAAAGGTGCTGAGCAGCCAGTTCCTATTAAGCCTATTCAGACAAAGCGCGCAATATTTAGTAGGCAAGCTGCACCTCTTAATGCTCTTAATGCGTCCTCCGCTCCCTCCCAGCCTGTATCGCCGCCCGTATCGCAGGCGCCTCTATCGCTTAAACTCATTGGTATCGTCTCAGATGCAAGCGGAACGCAGGGCGTCTTTTTGCTGCCAAGCGGCGAAACAATTAAGCTGTCACGTTGGCAGAGCCATGACGGCTGGTCCGTGGAGCGGATTGGCGATAATTTTGCGAAATTGACTCGCGGCGATGAGTCTCGACTGCTACGGTTGTATGTTGATGAGTAAGGGCTGGAGACTGGGCATGAGTATAACAATAATGCCGCTATTGCGATATGCATTTGCCTCGGCTCTGGCGGCAATGCTCTTGGCATCGTGTGAGAGCATTCCTAAGTCAAATATCGGTAAGCGCATTCAAACGGATGATGTTTACGATTTAGCCACCCAGCATGATACGCAGCGGCCTGTCGGTAATGCCCGCTCTGCATCACAGTCTTATGACCCAAGCGAGTTGGAACGCGCGCAGGGCGCAGGGTTTCACGAGAGTGTAGGGACCGGTGACTTCACTCAACAGGGATATCGCTCGGCGCTTAACGGTAGTCAATTTGGGAACGCGCCCATTAGCTTTGCTTTTGACAATGCTCCTGTAGCAGAAGTGATCAATGTTGTTATCGGGCAAAGTCTTGGCGCAGACTTTGTAATTGAGCCCTCAGTCTCGGGTGATTTGACTTTTAAGCTTAAAGACATTCCTAAAAGTCAGGTTCCCGAGAAACTATCAGCGGCGCTTAATGTGTCAGGCCTAGCGCTGATACAAACATCTGAAAACGGCTTCATCGTCGTTAACCAGAGCGCTGCGGCTAGATTTTCCAGCGCGCCTGTAATGGCCGATCAACGCGGCCAAGCGGGACAGGTCATATATCCACTTAAATGGGTTTCTGCGACTGAAATGCAAAAGGTATTGCGTCCGTTCACCCCGCAAGGCGCGTCAGTGGAAATTGACACGGCGCGTGAAACCCTGATCTTTAAAGGCAGCCCTCAGCAAATTGATAGCCTGGTTGAGACGGCCCAGATGTTTGACGTGGATTGGCTAGGGCAAATGTCATTTGGCGTTTATGAAGTGCTAAACGTGCCGCCGGAAGCCATGATTGAAGAGCTAGATAAAATATATGGCGGTCCAGACGGGCCTATAGGCTCACAAGTCGAATTTGTCGCTCTCCCAAGATTGTCATCAGTACTTGTCATCTCTAAGCGTCCTGAACGTTTGCGGCAGGCGGAGAGCTGGGTGAGGCGACTCGATGTTAACTCAGGCGGTGAAGGTCGCCAATTTCGCTTTATTTCCGTTCAAAGCGCAGACGCCGAAGTTGTCGCAGAGACGCTATCGGATATGTTTCAAGATGATTCTGGCAGTCGGGGACAGTTTCGGAGGCAAGGGGCTGAGCAAGATCGACAAAGTTCCGCTTCACAGAATAACTTCTCGCAGGACCGAGTTCGTATAAAATCAGACCAAGCCTCGAACTCTTTGATTATATACTCTACAGATAGTGAGTTTCGCCAGATTAAAGGTTTGCTGGAGAAGATTGATATTCTCCCTGATCAAGTCTTGATCGAGGTCGTTATTGCTGAGGTATCTCTCACAGATGATCTAAAATTTGGTGTGCAGTGGTTTTTTGATAGCCGAACGGATGGTGAGTTTACATTCTCAGACGCTGGCTCTGGGGCTGTTAGTGCACGTTTTCCGGGTTTTGCTTACACATTTAATGGAAACTACGTTCAGGCCGCGATTAGCGCTCTGTCCAGTGTGACCGATTTGGAAGTCGTATCCTCTCCGCAGATTGTAACGCAGGACAATCAATCGGCGACGCTTCAAGTTGGCGATCAAGTTCCGGTTGTCACGCAATCCGCTGTGAGCGTTGATAATCCTAATGCGCCAATAGTAAATTCCATTCAATACCGCGATACTGGAATATTGCTCACTGTAACGCCGCGCATTAATGGCGGCGATATTGTTGTGCTTGAAGTCTCCCAAGAGGTGAGTAGCGCTGTGCCGACGAGCACGTCGGGAATTGATGCGCCGACGATACAGCAGCGCCAATTTAACAGCGTCGTCAATATTGCTGACGGCGAAACGCTCGCGCTTGGCGGGCTTATTCGTTCAACGAAAAGCAAGGGCCGCTCCGGGATACCTTATGTCAAAGATATACCAATTGTTGGCAACCTCTTTAGCGGTCAGTCTGATGACCGCGCGCGCACAGAGCTTGTGATCTTCCTGACGCCCCACATTATCCGAAATGCCGAAGATAGCCGTTTTGCGACGCAGCATATTCGCAGCAAGATGAGCCGCATACGTGGTAGCTTTACTGAACCCGATGAAAAACTTAACGATCAGCAATAATATAGCTGCTCATAATGAGTCTGGAATGGCGCTTATCTCAGCGTTATGGCTATCTCTAATATTATCGCTTCTTGCGATCTCCATTATTCTCTCTGGTCGCAATAGCGCGCTAACGATGTCGTCTATGTTAAAATCCCAGCGCGCTTATATGACGGCAGAGAGCGCCGCCAATATTGGGATATTCAAAGTGGCAAGCCGCGCTCAGCCTTGGACAAATGAAGAGCAAAGCCTTGAGATAGACGGTATACCAGCTCAGATATCAGTAACAAGTTCCAAAGCTAAGCTAGATATAAACCTCGCCCCGCCTACCGAGCTTGCGCGGCTTTTTCGGCTTCTTGGGTACGAGGCGGATATGTCAGAGACGATGGCTTATCAAATGGCAGATTGGCGCGACGTAGACGCGCTCACGCGCATTGGTGGAGGGGAAGCGGATTTATACGCCGCCGCAGGGCAACCCGGCCCGCAGAACCGTAATTTTAGGTCTGTGTCGGAACTTGGCGCAGTTCTATCAATTGGAGAGGCGACCGTTATTTGTCTCGAGCCCTTTGTGACGATTTATTCCGGCGCCTCTGATGTCACAACACTCGCGCGGCTTGGCACGCTAAATTCAATTCCTAATATGCCGGATATAACCTCCTCTGCCCAAATATTCGAGCG
>CALKXN010000335.1 GCA_938003555.1 uncultured Robiginitomaculum sp.
ATCGATAGTATACTAGAAAAATCTACTCTAGGATTCTGTGTACCGACAGGGACGCATCCCGCCTCAAGGACAAGCTGCGCGTCATCCGGTCGGCATAACACGACACCCCCGCGCGCAGATTTAAGCGTATCTAGATATTTCTTACCATTGTAGAAACTTATCGCGCCATCTGTGCAATCAGCCAGATTTGACGCCATAGTGATTTTAATGTCATCAATACCGTCGGTCGGAGCATCTAGGTTTAATAGACGCGCAATATCGGACAATAAAAGCCCGCCGTGAAAATGATAAAAGCGCGTATCTATCATTATTCACCCCGTTAAAATCAAAGACAACCTACGCCAGTGAATAAAACATTATCTACGCGGCAAACGCTCACGAGTCACGCTGACTGTGCGCATTTCGCTGTTTAAGCGTGAAATAACGTCATCAGTAATGTCAATTGCAGGCGCACCATAAATCACCATAGATCTATCGACAACAAGTTGGGCCCCGCGTTCGGCAACTATTTTTTCTAATATTTTCGCCAATTTCTCGTTGACCTTCCCAAGCGCTTTTTGCTCCGTAGCAACAAGTTCACGTTGCTTGTAACTCATCTCAGCTTGCGCGTTCTGCATCTTCTTTTGAAGTTCAACAGCGCGCTGCTCCAAATCTGGACGCCCGCGTCTTTGCTCAGGCGTCATGCTTTGCGTTGTCGCTTTCAGGCTCTCATATTCTGACTTTAAATTTCCGCCCGTAGACTTCACTTCGGAGTCCATTTGAGCCCCGATACTCTGCAATTGGTTCTGCACATGTTTACCAACATTCGAGTCGCGTAGAACTCTCGCTTGATCAACAACAAGGATAGATTGAGCGCTTGCGGCTCCAGCTAAAATCAAAGCTGTAAAAAAGAATATAGCAGCGCGAAGCGTGTGACGAATAAACATAGTAGCTCCTTAGAACCGTGTGCTGGTATTAAACTGGAATGACTTCGTGCGGTCATACTCCTCACGCGCTAGCGGCTGAGCAAGATCAAACCGGATCGGGCCAAATGGGCTGTCCCAGAAGATACTAATACCAACGACTCCACGTAGGGATAAATCATCGACCACGGTTGTTGTAATACCCGTTAATGGATCAGGGTCAGTCCCTATCGCGGGATCAGTGAACTTAAATGCATCATCCAAAATTCCCACTGTACCCGCCTCGGCAAAGAGCGACCCTTTAATACCGTACTGCTCAGGCAAGCCAAGAGGGAAACTAACTTCGGCAGAGCCGATAGCATAGAAATTGCCTCCAAGCGCTCGACCTTTGGTGATAACATCACCCGTCGCATCATCGATTTGAATAACACGCGGCCCTAGACCTGCAGTATCAAAACCGCGGAAGCTATTTGCACCTTTAAAGAAACGATCATTTAGCTGAACAGTATCGTCACCGTAAGCTTGAGTATAGCCCGCAGAAACACGCCCTGAAGCAATCACATCTTTGAAAATACCATAATACGTATTTCCAGAGAACTCAGTTCGCAAATATTTTGCATCACCACCAAGTCCAGCAAAGTCTTGAGAGACACGTAAATCGAAACCGCGCGTCGGCTCAATCGGATCGTTTCTACGATCCCAAGAGAATGTATAACCCAATGCAGATGTCAGACGTCCGCCCTCTTGAGAGCATAAGCTTGCAGTTTGCGGATCAAATGCAATGGCAGGATCATTACAATTAATATTTGGAATTTCAATTTCCTCTTGGCGCAGAGCATATCTGCCCTGTAGGGCTGTAAATTCAGTTACTGGAAAACCGATTGTAACAGCGCCGCCTCGGCGTTTGGATCTAAACCCGGCTTCACGTAGGAAGTCATTTGTGACATCAAACACCTCAACACCCGCCGCAAGATTACGGCCGAGGAAACGCGGCTCAGTGAAGCGCAAATCAATTTCTTGACGGTTCGAACTGGCGCGAATGACGAATCTAAGCTGTTGGCCGCGTCCGCGCAAATTGCGCTGCGTAATGGCAAAGTCGACAAGAAAACGGTCGGCTGATGAGAAGCCAGCTGAGAATGAAAGTTCACCTGTCGGAACTTCCTTGACTTTTACTTCAACAATGGCGCGATCAGGCTGACTGCCCTGACGCTCAGTAATCTCAACGCCATCTTTAGGTTCAAAGAAACGTAGCGAGCGCACGCGGTTGCGCGAACGATCAAGTAAAATTTTGTTAAACGCGTCGCCTTCAACGAGTTCCATCTCACGTCGAATAACATAATCAAGCGTTTGTGTGTTGCCGATAATATCAATGCGCTCGATGTAAACGCGGGGACCTTCTTCGATCACAAATGTGATGTCGGCTTTATTATTCTCCCGATCAAATTTCACACGGGGTTGAATATCAACAAAGGCGTAACCAGAAGCACCCGCTGCAAATGTTAAACTTTCAATCGTGGACTCGATTTTGGAGCTCTCGTAAATCTCGCCTGATTTGATCGGAATAAGCGCAAGCAAAAGGTTTTTGTCCAGCGTTTCAAGCTCTGTGCTGACGTCAATTTCACCCCAGCGATATTCTTCACCTTCTTCAAGGCTGAACGTGATAAAAAAGTCCTCCTGATCCGGCGTCAACTCTGCTGTTGCAGATGTGACTCGGAAATCAGCGAAGCCGCGGTCCGTGTAAAACTTACGAAGCTGTTCACGATCATATTCCAGACGGTTTGGATCATAATTATCGTTAGAAGAGAAAAAGCGATACCAGATGCTTTCTTCCGTCACCATTTCAGACTTTAGGCGGCGGTCAGAGAACTCTCTGTTACCCAGGAAGTTGATACGTTTAACGCCAGTGGTTGGGCCTTCGTCAATTTCAAAAATAAGGTCAACGCGGTTCTGAGCTTG
>CALKXN010000336.1 GCA_938003555.1 uncultured Robiginitomaculum sp.
GCGTTAACTGTTTTGTTTATTCTTTGATCATCAACATACGCGGGTAAGGGGTTGTGAAACCGGCTTTACCAAGCGCTGAACCAATTTGCTCAGGTACGGAATAACGGACATCCCAGTAATGCTCGCCATCTGTAAATGGACGGACAACAAATTCCATTGCGCGCTCAGTCAGTGTTTCGACTTCAACGAATGGTGCAGGATCAGATTTCACATGCGGGTGGGCTGCAAGGACGTCTAGGATAATCTTACGCGCTTTTGCAGGGTCATCATTATAAGCTACATTGATCTTTAGATCGACGCCGCGAACAGGATGGTGGCTGTGATTGATAATTTTGTCACCCCAGATTTTACCATTCGGAATGATGATCTGTTGGTTATCAAATGTCTGCATATTGGTTGTGAAGATATTGATGTCTTCGATTTTACCAAAGTGACTTCCGCCTTCGACGAAATCGCCGCGCTTATATGGACGGAAGATCATCAGCATTACGCCAGCCGCAAGGTTGGACATTGCGCCTTGAAGCGCAAGACCGATAGCAACAGTAGCTGCACCAAGCATAGCGACGATAGATGTTGTCTCAAATCCGAATGAGTTCAGGATTGCGATAAAGACAAAGGCCATAATGACCCAGCGTGCAATCGATCCCAAAAAGTTGAAAAGTGTTTCGTCAAGTTCAGGGCGTTTTTCGCCGATCTTAATGATACCGTTTTTGACTTTCTTGGCGATCCAAGAACCGACGATCAAAATCAGGATCGCGATCAGGACTTTCGTTGCAAGTCCGAGACCTGTGCTCAAATATTCATCAATACGTTCTGGATTCAAGTAGTTTTGCAATGCTTCCATTATATTAAGCTCCCCAGCTATTTAAAAAATGTGGCGTAGGAGATTGAAAGTGAATGGAATTTGAACAAAAGCCTTAAGCTGGTTCGAAGGGCGCAATATAGAACAAATAAAGCCCGGAGCACGCTCCGGGCTTTACTCGCGATCTAGGGGGTTGATCGCAAAAGTTACTGAATGGGGGAGATCAGCGCAGGGTCTGTCACCAATTGGCGAACGCCATGTGACTTCGTCTCGTTAAACACATTGCCGCTCTCGGCCCAATCATCCAGAGACTTAATGTCCAGCTTGGCGCAGTTCGGGCGAACGCTCCATGTGACTTTCATCGGCGAGCAGACTTTCTGGTCATATGATGGGCCCGTCGTCGAGCCGCGGAACACAACAGGCGTGCCTGTCCCGCTCGGGATGGCTTTGGGTTGCGGGCGTCCGTCAACCATATTGCCGCCATAGGCGTAATCCATAAAGTCCAGCGCATCATCATCATTCACGACAAGGAAGACTTGCGTTTCGACGCGAAGAAGCGGGTCTGTGCATGTATCTGTCAGGCAAGATCCCAAACCTTCGCCTGGCTTAACATCACAGCTTGTGTGAACCCAATGCACTTCAACGGTCTGGCCAGGCTTAACGCCTTTGAAATCCATACCTTCAGGCATTGCGAGCTCAGATGCCGTTAGGGCCTCTGTATCGTTACAAGCATATCCGCCATTATCATTGTCGCCAACAAAGACGCTAAAGCCCGGGCCTTTATGCTCGGCATTTGTGTGAGTGTGGATGTTGCACAAGCTCATGTCTGCAGATTTTGGCGCCATCTCAAAGTCGGCCATGTTCAGACCGCCTTTAAAGCTAATGTCGCGTGGTGTCTGCGGACCAAAATCCGTGCAATACCCCGCATCCGTAGCGGCTTGAATTGCGGCGGCGCTCTTTTCTGCATCCGCAGTCTTGTCTCCAGCGCAAGCTGTTAGTGCTAAAGCGCTTGCAGCGGCAATTAAAAGTGAAATACGCATAGTAACCTCATTAAATAACGTGTGTTGCTTAGTGACCCCCTCGGTCATGTCACATATATACGCGACATATAGAGGGGTAGTTTTATAGATATAATATATTTATACTTACCAAGGTATAGTTTTTATCTATGGTAGCCGCAGTGCGATTGAAGGCGAAGTAAGTCTAATCGTAAAGTTCATGCGGCGCTGCATAAGATTGTGAGCGAGGCGGGCGGAGCGTAATAACTTTCCTGACTTATGTATCGACAGAGCGCATGGCGTGTGATTATCTGACTGAAATTAACTCGGGAAAATATCATGACAGAATTAACAGGCCAGTGCCTTTGCGGACAAGTTAAGTTCAAAGCCAGCGGCGATATCGCCATGCAGGGCAATTGCCACTGCACAGATTGCCAACAAATTTCCGGCTCGGCCTATGCCACGCTCCTTTTCATGAATAAATCTGATGTCGAGATTACAGGCGAAACTAAACGATTTGAGCACACAGTCGATAGCGGCAATACGCTGTCTAAAGATTTTTGCCCGAATTGCGGGTCGCAAATGTTTGGCGGCAACGCCGCGCGTCCAGATTCAATGGCGATCAAAGCGGGCTGCATCGATCAAAAGTCCGAAATTAAGCCGCAATTTAATGTCTATGCGAGCAGCAAGATTCCTTGCACACTTATGGACGATAGCATTCCGGCCTTTGATAAAATGCCGGGCTAACTTGGTCTGTCGAAATTTCAGCCATTCACTTTAATGAGTCCCTGACATGCCGCTTCCTCTCCCTTTATTAAATGCGCCTAAAACGAAACTGTGGTGGTGGGTGTTCTTAATTATTGGTGTGGTCTTCATTGTGGTCGCCATGATGATTGGCATGATAGCGGGGCTTGTC
>CALKXN010000337.1 GCA_938003555.1 uncultured Robiginitomaculum sp.
GCTACCGTATCACTGATCCTGTTCAGTACTATAAGCGTTTTAAAACCAAAGACCGCTTGCGTGTTAGCTTTAATCCGATCGTTGAGGCGAGCCTTCGCGATAGTTTGGGTAAAGTCGATACACAGACGATCGTGGCTGGGAAACGCGCTGAACTTATGGCTGAAATTCAAAACGCGGCCAACGCTGCGGCGACAGAACAAAGCTATGGTATTGAAGTCATCGACGTTCGAATTAAGCGCGCCGATTACCCGAATGAAGTTGCGGAGTCCGTGTTTGGACGTATGCGCGCGGATCGGATCAAGGTCGCAACAGAGCTTCGCGAGAACGGTAAAGAAGCCGCCCGCCGTATCGAAAATGATGCCGAGCGCCGTGCCCGCGTCATTCGCGCGAAAGCTCGCGAGGAAGCAGAGCGGACAAAGGGTGAGGGCGACGCAGAGCGTACACGTATCTACGCAACCGCGCATAATGCTGATGCTGAGTTCTATCAATTCTATCGCTCTATGGAGGCCTATCGTAAAGGTCTGGTCGGCGATGATACGCAGTATATTTTATCACCGGATAGCGATGATTTCTTGTCATATCTTGATAATCAACGCGGCCCGCGCCGATAGACTTTACAAAATGCGTCAGGTCATAATTTGGCCTCACGAAAAATTAAGTTGCGTCCGGCGAGCCAATAGGCAGGCTGGGCGCATTACTGTTTAAGGACGAGATGATGAAATTATTGCGCGCTGCTCTTTTGGGAACTGCTCTTACATTTTCCGGTATGGCCATGATGGCTCCGGCCGCAAGCGCGCAAGTTGACCGCCCCGTCAGTTTCGTTGATCTGGCCGAGCGCCTGTCTCCGGCTGTGGTCAATATTTCAACCTCACAGAACATCGAAGCCAATGTGGAAAGACCCGAATTTCCGGATGGATCACCGCTGGAACGTTTCAACGATTTCTTTGGCAATGGTGAAGGACGCATTGCGTCATCGCTGGGCTCTGGTTTTGTCGTCAGCGCAGATGGTACAATTCTAACAAATAATCATGTGATCGAAGACGCGGATGTGATCGAAGTGACCTTCCCCGATGGAGAGACATTTACGGCGAAATTGATTGGTCGTGACCCCAAGACTGATGTTGCCGTTCTTAAAATCGAAGCCGGCCGTGATCTGCCTTTTGTCGAAATGTCGGATAGCGACGACGTCAAAGTCGGCGAATGGGTCATGGCGATTGGTAACCCTTTTGGATATGCGGGAACTGTGACCGTCGGCATCGTGTCTGCGCGCAACCGAAATATTGGCAATAATGCATTTGATGATTTTATTCAAAGCGATGTGGCGATCAATAAAGGTAATTCAGGCGGGCCACTATTTAATATGGATGGCAAGGTCGTGGGCATGAATACGGCGATAATCTCGCCTACAGGCGGCTCAATTGGTCTGTCTTTTACGACCCCCTCTAATATTGTCTCTCAGGTCGCAGGGCAACTTGAAGATTTCGGCGAAACGCGCAGAGGTTTTCTTGGTGCAAGCGTGCAGCCCGTCACGAAAGATATTGCAGAATCTTATAAACTTGATGAGGCGAAAGGCGCTCTGATCAAGCGCGTGGCTAAAGATGGCCCTGCGGATAAAGCAGGATTGCAGGTTGGCGACATTATCCTGTCTTATAACGGCGAGGCTTTAGATAAATCTTCTGACATTTTTCTCAAAGTCGCCGATACTAAAATCGATAGTGCGGTCAAGGTGCGATATGTCCGTAAGGGCAAGAAAGCGGCAACGGCCAGCGTCACGATCACGCGGCTTGAAGAAGAAAAGCCCTCCATTCCTGATGGGGAAGTTCAATCCGGTAAGGTCGTTGCGATGGGCGTGGCCGCCGAAGCTTTGACCCCCGCTCTTCGCCGTAAATACCGCATTCCGGGAAGCGTGAATGGCGTTCTTATTACGCGAATCAAAAGTAGCTCAGGCGCGTCGGGTAAACTGCGCGTTGGCGACGTTGTTTCACAGGTTGAGTACAAAGATGTCAAAGACGTGGAAGACTTTAAGACAAAAGTTGAAACCGCATCTGAAGCGGGTCTACCGATCATGATACTGGTCAATCGCGGGGGCTATCCGGTGATTTATTCTATTCGCGGTAGCAGCTAGCTAAAGCGCAAGATGATAGAAGCGATTAAACTCTGATATGGGGTAATCGCCAAAGGCATCGCCTCTCACAAAGTCATATTTTAGATATAGCCCTATTGCCGCGTCAAAGGCGGTTCCTGAACCTGTCTCCAAACTTAGCTGTGAGTAGCCGCGCGCTTTTGCTGTTTCAATGATATGTTCTAATATCGCCTTACCCGCGCCTTGCCGCTCAAAATCAGGATGAACCCGCATAGACTTGATTTCGCCATGTGCGTGACCCAAAGCTTTTAATGCGCCAATCGCCGCGAGTTTAACATTGTCGCGCGCGCAAAACATGGTGATCGCAGGAATACGCAGTCCTGATAGATCAAGGCCGCATACATTTTGCGGCGGAGAATTAGCATGCATGCCCGACATATGAAACGCGATCAGGCTTTGAATATCGGCCTGATCTAAATTGGCCTCATATATGTCGAAGGTCTTAGTCATTCACAAATTCTGTATCTGAGAAGCCTTGGAAATAAAGAGCCGAAGTGAGGTCGGTGTGATGTATCGCGCAATGGGCGGCGGCGGCAACGGCGGGTTTCGCGTCATAGGCAATGCCTAATCCGGCAGCCGTAATCATCGCTAAATCGTTTGCGCCGTCGCCAATCGCAAGCGCGGATATTGGCCCGCCAATCTCTGCGCTATGTATCTCCAAAGCGGCTTTTTTAGCCTCGCGGCCAAGTATTGGCATTTGAACAGTACCGGTTAGGGATTTACCATCGTCTAGCAAAATATTGGCTTGGTGATGGGCAAAGCCAGCGGCCTTCGCTACGCGCTGCGAGAAAAATGTGAAGCCGCCGGATACGATAACGGTCTTTGCGCCATGGGCAGCCATTGTACGGGCGAGTGTTCGAGCGCCGGGATTGAGTGTAATCCGCTGCTCGAAACATGTTTGCAGTGTATCAAGGGGGAGGTCTTTGAGTAGGCCAACGCGCTCAGTCAGGGCGTCCTCAAAATCCAGCTCTCCGCGCATGGCCCGCTCTGTAATGCCTGCAACATAGTCGCCGACGCCGGCAAAGTCGGCCAATTCGTCAATACAGTCTTGGCCAATCAATGTGCTGTCCATATCGCAAA
>CALKXN010000338.1 GCA_938003555.1 uncultured Robiginitomaculum sp.
TTACGCTCGCATCAGTCGCCTATGATGGTGTGTTGGACAATATATCTAATTCCGACATTGATAATTTCTCGCGGGTGAAATTTATCACAGACTCTGAGTCCACAACGCATGAACTACGTTTAGTATCCGACTCCGAGAAGCGGTTTTTCTATACAGTTGGCGCATTTTTATTCGAAGAAGATCAGCGCACTTTCCTCGGAACAACAGGCGACCGCAATCCGTTTTTCTCAGGTGTGGAGTTTAATCAATTTACGGATACGGAAAGCTACTCGTTCTATGGTGATGCCACTTACAAGATTTCAGATGATTTCCGTTTGACGGGCGGATTGCGTTACACGAATGACAAAAAAGAGCGCTTCGGTGTAAATGCTCGTTTTGGTCAGGCTTTCATCATTGGCGGTGACGGCTTTGGATGTTGTTTCGCGACAGGTGTTGGTACTGAAGGGTTCGAGTTTAACGGTTTGGGTCGGACATTGTTCAATCCAGATGTTGATGGTAATGGAAGTCTTACGCCGCAAGAAGTTTTGAACTTTTATTTTGACGGTGTTCGTACACCGGGTGCGCGCGACGGACTCTTAGATGTTTACGCAAATGGCGAAGTAGTTGACCCGCAACCCTTTGGTGATCGCCCGCTTTGTCCAACATTACTCATCGGTTTTGATGGCACGTCAAATGGTAGCTGCTTCAGTCAACCTACGGCTGATTTGTTCGGGAATGCAGTATTTGATCCGCTTGTCGGACGCGTCTCATTCGCTGTGGTTGTTCCACAAAATGCTGCTATTTCAATTCAAAATGGTGCGCTGGATAATGATTTTACAGATTATCGTCTTCGCGCAGAATATGATCTTGATGAAGATCACTTGGTCTATGGTATTCTTGCGACGGGCACGAAGTCCGGAGGATTTAACGATAATATTGACGGATTACCCTCACCAACAGGGACTTTTAATCCTGCGGGTGGCGCACCTGCTGAGTTCAGCGCAAATGGATTTGCGCCGACATATGATCCTGAATATCTCACCATGTATGAATTTGGTTCGAAGAACAGTCTTGAGGCTGCCGGTATTCCAATGACTTTAAACTTTTCTGGTTTCTATTATGATTACGCAGATCGTCAGGTGACGTCATTAGAGTCAACGGCGACGATTGCTGAGGATGAAGGTTTAACTCTTACCGAAGATCAATTGGCAGCGCTGGGCGGAAATATTGTATCACGTACGCTAAACTTGGACGCTAGAATTGCCGGTGTTCAACTTGACAGTAGCATGCAGTTCCCTGGCGACCTAACCCTCAAAGCTAGCTTATTATGGTTGCCTGTCGCCGAATTAAATGACGATACAGGCGTGCAAGATGCGCGTTATCAAGCCGACGTTGACGGCGTAAATGCTGTGCAGCAGAATCTAAATGGTAACCGTCTTATCCGGACGCCTGAGGTGCAACTTACAGGTTCCGTTGGTAAAGTATGGGATGTTTATAACGGTCAATTCGATACGATCTTGTCCTATGGTTACCGTAGTAGTCAGCACATGACGATCTTTAACGGTATTGATTACAATCTTGACGATGACGTGTCTGCGCGTTTGGATGATAAAGTCGATGGGTATTGGACGTTTGATTTAGGTGCAGGTTATACTTTTGACGCCGATGGTAAGTATCGCCTCGAGGGATGGATGACAAACCTTACAAATGAACAAAAAGAACAAGGTATCATTATTACCCAATTTGATAATACCCGTTTTTTCTCTCGCCCAAGAACATATGGATTGCGTCTTCGCGTAAAATACTAAGACGCCCATCAGGCGCGCGTTGTTCCCCTACGGCGGCGCGCGCTTGAATTTAACTTAAAATGGAGTTGATATGCCCGACTGTGTGGCTGCCTCTCGTCGTGAGATTTTAGCAGGCGTAAGCGCCAGCGCCCTGACTTTATGTACATTTACAAATTCGGGGGCACAAACGGCCAAATCTATTTGGCCTAAAGTTAGACCTGCAATTGCGGCTTCCGTTGATATGGAGGCTAAAATTACTGCGCTTATGGCGCGCATGAATGTTTTCCAAAAAGTTGGCCAGATGGTGCAGCCTGAGATAAAGAATATCTCGCCGGATGATGCTGCGAAATATCACATTGGTTCTGTTCTAAGTGGCGGTGGATCTTGGCCTACAGGCGAAGTCGACGGCCCGCTTGCTGGGTGGCTTTCACTTGCCAATATGTTTTACGGGGCATCAATGGACACCGGTGATAGCCGTTTGGCAATCCCGATTTTATGGGGCACGGATGCAGTGCACGGCCATAACAATGTTATGGGCGCAACAATTTTTCCACATAATATAGGACTTGGTGCGGCCAATAATCCGGGGTTGATGCGTGATATAGGCACGGTAACGGCGCGTGAAGTAGCTGTGACCGGAATTGACTGGACCTTTGCCCCTGCCGTATCTGTGGCGAAAGACTCAAGATGGGGCCGCACATATGAAAGCTTCTCCTCAGATCCTAAAGTCGTCGCGAATTTGGCTAAAGAATTTGTTCTAGGTCTTCAGGGCCATCCTGCTTTAGGAAATTTCCTATCTCAGCAAAAAGTTATAGGCACAGCGAAGCATTTTATCGGCGATGGCGGTACGACGATGGGGATTGATCAGGGCGATGCTGAGGTGAGCGAAGAAGAGCTGTATAAGAATCATGGGCAAGGATATGTCCAAACGATCGGTGCGGGTGTCCAAACCGTAATGGCTAGTTTTAGTAGTTGGAATGGCGAAAAACTTCATGGCCATAAATATCTTCTGACTGACGTGTTAAAGATACAAATGGGTTTTGACGGATTCGTGATTGGTGACTGGAACGGTCATGAGCAGGTCAAGACCTGTAGCGCAAGCTCATGCTCCAATGCCATCAATGCTGGTGTTGACATGATCATGGTTCCTGAGGCGTGGAAAGCCTTTCTGGACAATACCATTCGCCAAGTCAAAGCGGGCGTCATTCCTATGGCGCGCATTGATGATGCGGTGCGGCGTATTTTGCGTGTTAAATTCCGTTCCGGAATGTTTGATGACGGCAAGCCTACTGCACATGAATTAGCGGGCCGTGCAAAGTTGATCGGACATGCCGATCACCGCGCTTTAGCGAGGCAGGCTGTGCGCGAATCTCTGGTGTTGCTTAAAAATGAGGCTGCGCTGCCACTTTCGCCTGATAGTTCCGTTATTGTTACTGGGCCGGGCGCGGATAATCCTAATATGCAGGCTGGCGGCTGGACGCTAGATTGGCAGGGTCGTGACGTGAACTCCAAATATTATAAAGGCTTCACCACGGTCAAAGCCGCTTTTGAGAGGTCTGATTTCACCGTTATGCGCGATGAAGCGGCGCGGGCTGATGCTGCCATATTTGTTTTTGGTGAAACGCCTTATGCCGAAATGGACGGCGGATTAGACAGTCTTGATTTTGATGTCGATCTCTCGGCGATTAAGGCCTTCAAATTGCGCGGGATGAAGGTGATATCGATTTATTTGGGCGGTCGACCTCGTGGCCTTGACGCCGTGATTGATATGTCTGACGCTTTTATTGCTGCATGGCTTCCGGGCAGTGAAGGTGGCGTTGGTTTGGTCGATGTGATGGGGGGACAAGCCTATGACTTTAAAGGGCGACTTCCCTTCGATTGGCCTCATAGTTCAGACTCTAATTTCGGAGAAGGCGCGCCGCGTCACGCTCGCGGATACGGCCTTTCATATGCTAAGATTGCACCATAAATCATGATTTTTCGCTCTCTTATATTAACGGTTTTGATCGCTCTGGCTTTACCGAGTTGCGGAGAAGGCGGCGCGGTTGATCTGCCTCGCCCTATAGGTGAGCCTCTAGATTCAAAAGGTTGGGCCTTGGTCTGGTCGGATGAGTTCTCAGGCGAAGAGATTGACCGTAAGAAATGGACACCGGAGACGTCCTGTTGGGGGGGCGGCAATAATGAACGGCAATGTTATACAGACCGCAGTGAAAATTTATCTATCACCGATGGATATTTAACGATTACGGCCCGCCCTGAAATATTTACTGGCGTTGAATTTACACAAAAATTTACAGATCGTGGGGGGCAGGTTACGCGAGAATATACATCTGGAAAATTGAGGACGCTTGACCTACATAGTTGGACATATGGGCGGTTTGAAGCGCGCATTCAACTACCTCAAGGACAGAGTACATGGGCTGCCTTCTGGATGTTGCCTCAAGATGATCATTATGGTGGATGGCCTCTATCTGGCGAAATTGATATAATGGAAGCTGTGAATCTTGGAGCATTTTGTGCGGAGTGTAATCTAACCGGCATTGAGACACGTTCTCTCGGCGCACTGCATTTTGGCAAGCCTTGGCCGCAAAATCAATACCGCACCGGCTATCATACACTTACGCAAGATAAATTAGATTCTGATCAGTTCTATATATTTGCTGTAGAATGGGGAGAGGGGCGGATCAATTGGTTGGTCGATGGAGTGGTTTATTTTTCGATGACACAAGACGATTGGTTTACTGACGCTGTGCTCAAAAAGGAGAACCCGACCGCCCCTTTTAATCAACCCTTTTACCTTATGTTGAATTTGGCAGTTGGCGGAAATTTACCGGATAATAAAAATGAGAAAACCTTCAACCCGGACTCATTTCCAGCGCATATGAAAATAGATTGGGTTCGAGTTTATCAGTGTGCAGGGGATGCGCAAACAGGGTTAGCGTGTATGTTACCTGTCGATCCAAAAGTACTTGATAAGCGTTAAATGCTATGGTGCGGCATTCTCTCTGAGATTAGCACTTTTGACCTGCCTCTATGAGGTCATCCACCAGTTAAGTTAGATTCTAGCGTTTATGTTCTATGTGTCTGACGTTAGCGCCTGTGAGACAGCTCTATGTCTGGGTTAAGCGAAGCGTCAGACCGGGAAACGGTTTTACTTTTTTTGAAATGTGGCTCCTCTGTGAACTATCTCATCAACTGCAAAACCTCAGTTATTATGGAGGTTGAAGGCAGCGGGGCTATCCGTCAGGCTGAAGTCAATGTCACGCGCGAGATGATCGATCGCGTTGAAGCGACTTACGACATCAAGCCCAAACGCCTTGCGGCTGACACCGCATACGGTTCTGCGCCCATGCTCAACTGGCTTGTGGAGGAGAAAGACATTGAGCCTCGCATCCCTGTCTTTGATAAATCAGCGCGTAAGGACGGAAGCTTTGAGCGCGGTGACTTCATCTATGACGAAGTATATCTGCCCCGCAAGCAAAGACCTCAAACGTTATCGTGTGGCGGGCCGCAGGGCCAAAGCAGAAGGGAATGTCCCCAAGGATGGAACCTATCGCATTGAAGTCAGAATGTGATGGCTGTGCTTTAAAGCCCAAATGCTGTCCCACGCTCTATTTATGAAGCCTCTCGAGAAGTTGCGCGTAATCTGCGCGGAACACCAGACTATGAATTTATGAGGCATGACCGAAAGACGGTTGAGATGAGCTTCGTCCATCTCAAGACCATTATAAAACTTGATCGATTACGACTGCGCGGCCCCACTGGAGCCAATGATGAGTTCCTCCTTGCCGCAGCTGCCCAGAACCTCCGCAAAATGGCCAAGCTTTACATGAATGGCCACAAAAGGGGCACCGCGTAGAGCGCGGAGGCGCTCAGCTTTATTTATGGAGTTGAATGTTCCGAGTTAAACACGGTGTTTTTCAACACTATCGGGATTAATCGGATTTTGCTGCCAATTCGTGTAATGGCAAAAGTTATCAAGAGTTTTGAGCGGAAGGGAGTTACTCTGTTTTACGCTATGTATTGCTTCCAAATGCAAATTTGGAAAAAATGACCGCGAAACTGCGAGTGGCATAAGTAATTGTAAATATTAAAGAAAGTCTGGAGCGGGCGATGAGATTCGAACTCACGACCCCAACCTTGGCAAGGTTGTGCTCTACCACTGAGCTACGCCCGCTCTTAGACGTTATATGCGCGGCGCGATATTTCCGTAGCCATACGGCAGCACTGCGAGCGCGGTATATGTCAAATCGCGCGCGGTTAATCAAGCGGCTTTTGCGTTGCGCCTGCACTTTTTCCACATGGCCTAAATCACATTTTGCCAGAGCCCTTGCACCAGTGTAGTTAAGCGCTGTTAAAAACTCCTGCAAAGGCCCGCCATGACAGATAAAAAACACGCCTGCCTGACCGCGCTGCGAGATATGGGTATTGCTTATGAAAATCATGACCACGCGCCTGTGTTCACGGTTGCCGAGGGGCAAGAGATCAAAGCACGCCTTCCTGGCGGACACACCAAGAACCTGTTTCTCAAATCCAAGGATGGACAGTTCGTTCTAGTCTGCGCTCTGGGGGATACAGCTGTTTCGGTCAACCAACTCCACAAGGCGCTCGGTATCAAACGGCTTTCCTTTGGCAGAGCTGAGGATATGGAGCGCCTGCTGGGTGTGACGCCTGGCTCGGTTAGTCTCTTTGGCATCATGAATGATAAAGGCGGAGAAGTGCGCCTGGTGATTGATGCAGCCCTCGCGGCCTGTGACATTGTCAATTTCCATCCTTTACTGAATGACGCGACAACCGCAATCAGCAGCGCCGATATGATCCGGTTCGCGCAAGAGACAGGGCATCCCCCGACTGTGATTGATTTTACGGCGATCTAAAGGCCAGCTCTCCGGCGATATAGGCGCGCCCATACGCCGATAGATTTGGATTTAGGTCGAGCAGGGCTTTGGTATTCATAATGCTCTCGCTCCCTTCTGCACGCCGCGCGCCGGCGTCCATCAAGGCGTAAATCGTATCCCATGACCCGTTTTCCAGCGCATAGTCCAATGCTGTGCGCGGGCGTTTAGGGAACTGGTTCATTTGACCTGCCGTCTTATTGGGAATAGCCGTATGAATGTCTGCGCCTGCATCGATTAGCGATTGAACTCGCCCGCCGAAATCCAAATGAGCCGCGACCATAAGCGGGGTTTTGCCGAAATGGTTCGGCGCGTTCACATTATAGCCGCCCCCAATGTAGGCGCTAAATAAATCATCATGCCAGAGGGCCGCCGTGAGGCAATCATGAAGCGTAGCAATGGCGCGATAAGAGTTGCGCTGCGGCGTGCCGTTTAACGCCGCGAGTACCGCAGCCGCGCGAGCCTTTTCTAAAACAATTTCATAATTGGCTATGGATATTGTCACTTCATAGATGCTGGGAATATGTGGGTTCGTCTGCGCGAAAATACCCGCTCGCTCTAATGCATTTACATCAAACGAGAAATGTCCCAGCGTTATCGCAGTGATGGCATTTTGCGCGTAATCCTCTGCGCGCGGGAGGGGGCCTGAATAGGCAGAGCTGAGGTAATCTGCGGCATCGCTGCGGGCGTCACCATAGCGAGATAAAGCGTCCAAATAGACATGGCGCGACCATGCATCTTGATATGACCAGCGCCGTAATTTCTCAGCGGTATCTGCCGAATACCCCGTGAAATTCGGCCTATTCGTAAATCCCCATGGCCGGGTGAAGAAGCCCTGCCGAAGACTTCGATTACGATATATATTCCGCGAATAGGTGCCCATCGTGCCGCCTTGGCCGTGACCATGGCCAACCATTTGCGCGACGCGTTCAAAATAGCGTCGCAGCGGCGTATCCAGAGCTGTGGGATCTGTGACGGGATCCAGATCTTGTCCATCACGGGCATATCCAATGCGGTCATAACGGATATCCGCCCGGTTATCGACTGTCGCAACATTGCAAATATGTTGGGCTTTATAATCTTTTCGCGTGACCGACCCGTCAAAGATTTCATTCGATTGGACTGATCCTTGCCCGCCATGTCTTTTAATAAAAAACAAATCTTTTGAATCGCTCCAAAGCAGAATGAGGTTCGGAAGAATAAAATCCTGACTGAGGACAA
Organism: uncultured Robiginitomaculum sp.; assembly: GCA_938003555.1. Lineage (GTDB taxonomy): Bacteria > Pseudomonadota > Alphaproteobacteria > Caulobacterales > Maricaulaceae > Robiginitomaculum. The sequence goes on from CALKXN010000338.1 coordinate 7,883, forward strand.
TAGAGTTTTCTTGAGCGAAAGTTTCAAAGCCTATGGACAATAACCCCTTCTGCGTCACCCCGTCTGTTTTACGGTCGGCGGGAAAGTATTCAATCATGTTTTGCGTATTCGCCAGTTTTGATTTTAAGGCGTTCCACTCAAATTGCCTTGCGTCAAAAAGGTAATATCCACCTGACTCGCCGCGCCAGCTTCCCGGCCCGCGGTGATGCAGAAAAATATCATTGGGCCTGTCTTTGAACCGGATAAGTTGAGCAAACTGTTTCGGGCCATCCTCCCAATCATGATAGATATTTTCTGTCTCAACTTCTGGCCCGTTCCAAGGGTGCGTTTCCGGATCGCGGTTCTCATGATAATAGAGGGGAAACAGAGATGCCTGCGTATAGTCCGGAAGGTAAGTTTCTTTGCCTT
>CALKXN010000339.1 GCA_938003555.1 uncultured Robiginitomaculum sp.
ATAGCGAATGGGCTGCTCGGGTTGCGGGGAAATACCGCCTGCGGCATATTGATAACCCAGCCGTGCATTTAGGGCTGGAGTCCACAGACACGATGCTCAAACGTTTTGCCACCAGCGGTGAAAACTACAGCATCTTCGTACAGCGTCACCCGCTGCTTGCACATAAATTATCTCTATTCAAAGCAATGCGAATTCTCGCAACAGTGCCGTTTCAAGGCCTTATGCAAGCTCCGCTCAAATGTGTTGTGAAATCCAGTTTTATGCCGATCAATTTACGCCTCAAAGCCCTAAAATTATGGCGGGCAAGTTGGTATGCGAAAACCTGCCAAGCCGCGCGCATGACGACGGAAGAGCTTACCGAGGGCTTGACCTTATGAGTGCCTACGCCCCCTCAAATACGATAGCGGATAAGGTTCTTCGCCGCATTCGCCCCTTGCGTAACAAACGCGAAATCGCAGTCAATTTGGACGTCCCTCTTGTCTCAATTAGCTTTGATGATTTCCCTGTTACGGCAATCACCCATGGCTCTGATATTATGGAGCAATATGGCTGGCGCGGGACATTCTATACCTCCGCAGGGTTGGAAGGCATAGACAATCATCACGGCCCGCATTTCACGCGCGACCAGCTCACGGCCTTACAAAAACGCGGCCACGAAATTGCTGGTCATACGCTCAGCCACATTGATTGCTCCACATTATCCGAAACAGAGGTTGTGGCGCAAATTCACAAAAATAAAACGATGCTTCAAGAGATGGGTATTACGCAAACCGTTGACGGATTTGCCTATCCCTTTGGCGCGGCCTCGGCGCCGCTCAAGAAATTACTGGGTGAAAAATTTGATGCTATTCGCGGCGTTGCAGATGGCGTTCATAAAACATCAGCAGACCTCAATGAGCTTAAGGCCTGCGGCGTTTACAGCAGCACGATAGACAGTGTGATTGCTCGCATCAAAGCCCTGCCAGTCGCCCCGGCTTGGCTTATCCTCTTCACCCATGACATTTGCGACGCCCCTTCAGCTTGGGGCTGCACGCCCGCAGAGTTTAAGCGTATTTTGGACGCCGTTGCGTCCACTCGCGCCGATGTTCTTCCTGTACGAGAAGCCGTACATTTCTTGAGAGACCGCCATGACCAATAGACCTTACCAAGATGACCTTATTAGTGTGATCATGCCGACCTTTCGGCGCCCTGAAGGCCTTGCCCGCGCGCTCAATAGTCTGACAGTGCAGAGCGCGCCAAAGCATCGCATCGAAATTATTATTGCAGACAATTCCCCCGAAGCCACGGCCCGAAAATTTGTAAAAGACTTTGCAAAAACGGCCCAGCACAAGGTGATCTATGTTCACGCCGAAATTCCGGGCGTTTCAAATGCCCGTAACGCCGCAGTCGCGGCATCAAGTGGCCGTTACATTGCATGGCTCGATGATGACCAAGAGGCAACGCCCAATTGGATTGCTGAGATGATGGCGACAGCACAAGACTTTGACGCGGCCTTAGTGTTCTGCCCGACGCACGCCCATCTTGAGACGCAAACCAAGAGTGACGCGCAATATATCGCGTTCTTCTCGCGCTTAGCCAATCATATGCGCGGGCCAATTGATACATTTTATGGGTGCGGAAACAGTCTCATGGATTGCTCTAAATTCGCCCTGCCCGATCCGGTCTTTGACCCTTTGGCAAATGAAACGGGCGGCGAAGATGACTTGCTCTTTACTCAAATTCAAAAGCAGGATGTCATCACAGCATGGACACCGCAAACCTACACGGATGAGTATATTCCTGCCGGGCGCACAAATCCAGAATATGTCCGTAAACGCAGCCTCGCCTGGGGCCAAGGGCCAAGCGAGATTGCGCGCGATGAGCGCGACGTTTTAGCTTTGGTGAAATGGATGAGTGTCGGGACAGTTCAGATGCTCGCCTATTCTCTTCCCATGCTTGTGACCAAGCTGTTCAATCACTCAAGTCATATTTATTGGGTCGGTAAATTTTGGCAAGGCGCCGGAAAAGTCTTCTGGTTCAATAATCTTAAGCCAAAACTGTATGGCGCGAGTTCGCCGCTTTCGGCCGCCAATAAGGCGTAATCGGACGACCATCACGCCAATAGGCCGGAGCAAAACTAAACATCTTTGATGTGGTTGCCACAAAGATAACCCAGTCCAAATGGTTCTGCTGCAGGATCGTGCTCTCTGACATGGAGAGAAACCCGAACAAAACCGTCGAGAGCAATACCCAATAATTCTCGACCCCGCCGCGCGCGAGGCGATCAAGGCCTAAAATGAGTGTGATTAAATATGTCACCGCGAAGATGCCCATGCCAATGACCCCGACGGATAATGCTGTTTCAAACCAGCCATTATGCGCTGTTGGGACACCCCAATCCAATTCGAACCGAATCCAATAGCTCGGCCCCAATGGATCTACCCAAAATGTGCCATAGCCATAGCCCAGCCAAGGGTGTTCCCCAATAGCGCGCATCAAGCCATCCCAAATATCTGTTCGGCCCGTTAAAGAGGGATCTTTACCAATCAAGCCAAACATTTCTTCGGGCATGAATGTGATCCCGAAGACCAGTGCAACACTGCCGACAATAGCCACATACATAACGGGAATACGCAGAACGGGATTAGCCCGCATTATACGCACAAAGACCATGCCGCCAATCATCATCAACGCCGCCAACAAGGCCGTTTTGGATGTGCACATCAAAATCGCAATAAAGGCGAGCACGCCCATAGGCACCCAAATCCAACCCCGTTTTGGCGCCATGGCAAAGGCACACATAAAGAGCAAAACAGCTTTGGACATTTGCGCGCCAAATGAGTTCTTCTCCAGCCACATGCCGCGCCATGTGCCTTCATGGATATATTGCATCCGGCCAAGCTCAGGCAAGGCAATGGCGAAGACGTAACTGCCGAGCGTAAGAAGCGCAAAGGCGATGGCGAGGCGCTGTATCAGCTCATACCAACTATAGCGCGCAGCCAGAAGCA
>CALKXN010000340.1 GCA_938003555.1 uncultured Robiginitomaculum sp.
TCGCATCGTTATATGCTGGGGCTCTATGACTTGCTGCGCCGCCTTATTGCGCAATATCCCGATGTCCTGTTTGAAAATTGCGCGAGCGGCGGCAATCGTTTTGATTTGGGCATGCTCAGCTATATGGCGCAGAATTGGACCAGCGATATGTGCGACCCGATCGGACGCCTCGATATTATTAATGGCTGTTCTTATCTGTTTCCACTCGATGTTACCGCCGCCTATATCGGGCCATCACCTAATCATCAAAATGGCCGCGTGTCGTCAATTGATACCCGATTTAACGCCGGAGCATTTTGCGCGGCGCGCGGAATATCTTTGAATGAAGACGATATTGACGCTAATAAAGCCCAGCTTCAAAGCTTAATGAAATTTGCCAAAGATAGCGCGCCGGACATGGTTGGCGGGCGCTTTGATCGCCTCATTAAGACTGATAATGAAGTGTGCTGGCAATATACAAGCCGTGATGAGCGCACGGTTTATCTGGCTTATTTCCACATTCTAGCCGCGCCAAATTTGCCGTTCCGCCGCGCCCGCATGGTCGGGCTCGAGTCAAGCGCAGAGTATATGCTGGTCGAGGACGGCGCGCGATATGACGGCGACGCGCTAATGCAAAATGGCATGCCTTTGCCTTATGTCGCGACAGGGCAAGTCAATGATAAAGTGCGCTATATGACAAAGGGCGATTTTAGCTCATATCTCTTTGTTTTTAAACGCGCAGTATAAATTTACGCCAAGGTTTAAATCTTGGCTTTAAGGCGATTTTCGCCTTATAAATAATTATAATTATTGCCCCCAACAAATGAGGGGCGGGGAGAAACATCATGGAATTAGAGCCCATTCAGGTTTTTGTGTTTTTAGGAATTACGGCCCTCATTGCGGCAGTGACCTATTGGTATTGTAGGGGGCAGCGACAAGATGAAGATGGTGAAAAAGAATACTTCCTCGCTGGCGGTTCTTTGAAATGGTACTTCGTTGCAGGCTCTATCACGCTTACCAATTTATCGACGGATCAACTCGTCGGTATGAATGGAAATCAAATGGCGCTGCTGGCGTGGTGGGAACTGGCCGCTGTGGTCGGGCTCTTCATGCTCGCCTTTGTGTTTATTCCTGTTTATTATAAGTATAATTGTACGACGACGACAGAACTTCTCGAAAAACGGTATAAGGATAAAAATATCCGCGCGCTAATTTCGGTGCTTTTCCTGCTGGGTAATATTGGCATTTTTCTACCGGCTATTCTGTATGGCGGATCGCAATTCATGATTTCTATGTTTGGAATCAGTATGGATCCGGTCAATGTGCCTATGTTTGATGCGATTGACCCCATGATATTCATTCTATCCGTTGTCTTTGCAACGATTGGCGCATGTTACGCTATTTTCGGCGGTCTTCGCGCTGTCGCAGTATCAGATACATTCTCCGGAGTTTTGCTCCTTAGCCTTGCGCTTTTTGTGACCTACATAGCCCTGAAGGCTATAAATTTTGACTTTTCAGGAATCCCGGCGGATCGCTTAACGTTAATTGGGGCGCCAGATTCTGACATTCCTTTTACGACCTTGTTCACCGGAATGCTTTTCATACAGATGTTTTATTGGTCAACGAACCAAACCATCACGCAGCGCGCCATGGCATCACCAAGCGTAAAAGAAGCCCAAAAAGGTATATTAGCTGCAGCGGGTATTCGCTTATTGATCGTCCCGCCAATCATCGTATTGCCGGGAATTGTGGCTTATAAATTATATGGCCGAGTTGAAAATGATTTAGCCTACGGACAGCTTGTGGGTGACCTCTTGCCGACATTTTTATCCGGCGCATTTGCAGCAGCAATTTTGGCTGCAATTTTGACAACGTTTAACTCCATTCTCAACGCTTCGGCCGCGCTTTGGGTGTGCGATATTCACGAGACTTATATCGATAAAAAACCAAATGTGAAAAAACTCTCGCTTTGGGTGTCCGTCGTAATGGTTTTATTGAGCCTGCTTCTTGTCCCATTTTTCGCAACACAAGAAAGTTTGATTAACACTGTCCAACGCCTTTATGGCTTGCTTTCAATGCCAATTCTGTCCGCATTTATTGTGGGTCTATTATTTAAAAATGTTAGTGCACGCGCAATGATTTCAGGAGTGATGATAGGCGTCGTCTTTTACGGATTAACCACTGGAGTTCTTGCATTTAAACTCAAGAACGGATTTGTATTCGACCTTAGTGTTAACCTTCACTACATTCACTTGATGGCAATCACGCTTATTTTGGCCGTGCTCTCAGCACTTCTGATTAGCGTCCTACAAGGCCAAAAACCGATATGGGATGCGCGCAATGTATTTGGTAAGGCTATGCCAGACAAACTTGAAGCTTAGAGCCAATCCATCACGTTAAAATATAGCCCGGCATTTTGTAATGTCGGGCTTTTTATTTCGTCAGTACAGGGTGCGAGGTTTCAGTTTTGAAAATTGCAGGTTAGGTTTGAGCTTTGCTCGCCATAATCAAAAGAGAGATAGGCGCCGTCGAAGGCCGTCCAAAAATAAAATGGCGCACCCGATAGGATTTGAACCTATGACCTCTGCCTTCGGAGGGCAGCGCTCTATCCAGCTGAGCTACGGGTGCAGTGCGGGTTCTATAGCCGCCCGCGCGCGGCCTCGCAATCGCGAAATTAGCCCAGCAAGTTGTGAGCCCGTTCCAGTGCATCCACCAGCA
>CALKXN010000341.1 GCA_938003555.1 uncultured Robiginitomaculum sp.
CAGTCACGGGCCTGCCGATTAAATTTCTCGGTACGGGCGAGAAACTGGACGGGCTCGAAGCTTTTAATGCCGAGCGCCTTGCGGGCCGAATTTTGGGCCAAGGCGATGTGGTTAGCCTTGTTGAGCGCGCGGCTGAGGTCATTGACCAAGCCGAGACAGAGCGCATGGCCAAGAAAATGCGCAAGGGCGTATTTGACTTGGGTGATCTGGAAAAGCAGCTGGGCCAGATGCAAAAAATGGGCGGCATGGGCGGCCTGATGAAATTGATGCCCGGCATGGGCAAAATGAAAAAGCAAATGGACGCGGCCGGCGGCATGGATGACAAGTTGCTGGCGCGTCAGCGCGCGATCATCCGCTCTATGACACCCAAAGAACGCGAAAACCCAGCCTTGCTGAAAGCCAGCCGCAAGAAACGCATCGCCGCCGGCTCCGGCATGAGCGTGCAAGAGGTCAATAAGCTTTTGAAAATGCACCGCCAAATGTCGGATATGATGAAAAAAATGGGCAAGGGCGGCATGAAGGGCATGATGAATGCGCTTGGCGGCATGGGCGGCGGAATGCCGGGCGGCATGCCTGATCCGTCCAAAATGGACCCGCAAATGCTTAAAGACATGGAAAAACAATTTGGCGGCGCAAAGCTACCTGGGCTTGGAAAAGGCTTAGGGGGCGGCGGAAAACTCCCCGGTCTTGGCGGGGGTGGATTACCCGGCCTCGGCTCGCCATTTGGCAAAAAGAAATAACGAAACACTTTAATCTAGAATACCATTAAAAAGGAAAATCCCAATGGCACTTAAAATGAGACTGGCCCGTCACGGCGCCAAAAAACGTCCTTACTACCGCATCGTAATTGCTGATGCGCGCGCGCCGCGTGATGGCCGCTATATTGACCGCGTCGGGTCATATAACCCACTTCTGGCCAAAGATGACGAAAACCGCGTCATCATTGATGCTGAGAAAGCTAAAGCGTGGATCGCCAAAGGCGCGCGCCCAACAGAGCGCGTTGCACGTTTCCTCGGCGGCGTCGGTCTATGGGAATGGAAAGCTGGCAATAACCCTGAAAAAGGTAAGCCGGGCGCCAAAGCGCTAGAGCTTATCAAAGAGCGCGAAGAAAAAGAAATCGCGCGCAAAGAAGCCGAAGCTGAAGCTAAAGAAGCTGCTAAAGAAGCCAAAAAAGCGGCTGACGCTGCGGCTAAAGAAGCTGCTGAAGCGCCTAAAGAAGAGGCACCTGCCGAAGACGCCCCTGCGGCTGAAGCTCCAGCCGAAGACGCGCCAGCTGCTGAAGAGAAGCCAGCTGAGTAGTCTCGCCTTATGGATTTGAATTTAAAACCCGGTCATTTATTTGGCCGGGTTTTTTATTAGGGCGCGTTTTCTAATTCATCCCCCTAATTCACCATCATCGCTTAACCCAATGATGGAGCCCCTGATGAGCACTACAGTTTTGACATCCCGCGCTATGGACACTGTTCAAACAACACGCGCCGCCGCCCGTAAATCTGCCTTGGCCTATGTCGGCCTGCACGTTTTCGCTTTTGAGCGCGCCGCAGTGCGTGTGAAGCAAGTTCGCACAGCCCGCAAAGCCTTCTTTGAAACGCTCGTCGTTAAAGGCGAAGAAATCGAAACAGAAGGCCTAAAGCTGTTTGGTAAAGCCAAAGCCGAAGCCGTCGACACATTTGCGGATGCCAAAGACGCGGTTCTAACCGCCGGCGACACCGTCAAGACTATCCTGCCCAAAGCCTATATGCCCAAAGGCAAAGTTGCGCGTATGGAAGAAGAAGTTGCGCAGCTCGAAGCCAAGCTTAAAAAAATGAGCAAAGCAGCACCCAAGGCAAAGACGAAAAAGCCTGCCGCTAAAAAGACAACAGCCAAGAAAACGGTGACGAAGACTGCGGCGCCTAAAACGGCGCCTGCTAAAGGTGCTGCAAAAGCGCAGGCCCCTGCCGCGCATATCGCCTATCTTGAAGATGCGCGCCGTTATGACGTCGATGTTTCTGAAGCCCATATCAAAGCCATCGTGACCCATTTGGGTATTGCGCTCAGCAGCCAAGACGGCAAATTCGTGGCGTGCACAGATGACAAAGAACGCGACACTGTTCGCGATAGCTGGCTCGTGAAAAAGCTCGGCGTCGAAGGCGTAGCCGATGTTCTTGACGCGAAAGTCGTTTCAATCTGCGAGGCCATGAAAGCCGACCGCATGAAGAAACGCCCAACCTTTTATTATCTTCTTGCAAAAGCCGAAGGTAAGCTGAGCGCCCTATAATCCTCCCCCCACGGATTGCGCTTAGCGGCCCCGCGTGAGGTATCTCATGCGGGGTTTTTTAATGGCGTTAGCAGTCGCAAAATTTCGCCAATCACATGGTATGAAAAGTAAAACATGACCCTCGCAACATACGTTAAAATTTTGCAAAAAAAGGGACTACCGATAGGTAGTCCCCCTGAACACTTTACAGCCCTACTAGCTTGTTATGGCCTCTGTAAGACTGGCTATCTGAACACCTTATGGTATCAAATAGTCTCCTAGCCCGATACTTTCGTAGAGCGGGAACGACTTTCATATACGACATTATGTCGTGTTTGTCAATGATTCCATGCCTAGACCACACAGCACACCATATCTAATTTTTTTTAAATCATCTTTAGAAATCGCCGCACTATACCATTTTGGGCGTTGCCCGTATCTAGGCCGTGGAGGCCTAAATCTATCTAATCTTTGTTTCGAAACGGAGCACACTAAGTCGCATATTGCCCAAGCTTCATCTGCATCAAATGGTGGTGGCGGTTTCTTTGTAAAACTCACTTTGGACCTGCCATTTTTCGGGATTCTCAATTGGAGAAGTACTCAATGGCACAATCGTGACTAAGTCTCCCCGATGGCGAAGCCTTGGTCCGATAATAACAACGGGTCTGGTTTTAACCATTTCAGGCATAATAAACCCTTTGAAGTCACACTCCAAAACTTCTGCGTCTCTAGGGTAATACATCAGTGCCATGATGCTACAATTATTACATATTCCAGAAGTTGCAACCCGTTAAGCTTTTAGCTGCAATGCAATTTTATATAGTTTCTGTAGTCCTAACAATCGCAGAATTCTTCGCATAAATAAGTCTGCGTTTTCTCAAGAGCATTTTGGGAAAACATGTGATCTTTTGCGCCCGCCTCAACGAGCTGCCCGTCACAGAGAAACATGACATAATCGGCGACGCGTTTGGCCTGCGCGAGATTATGCGTTACGGTGAGGACGGGGATGGTCTTACCTAGGTCCCGCATGAGCGCT
>CALKXN010000342.1 GCA_938003555.1 uncultured Robiginitomaculum sp.
ATCATATTATTGACCGCGTTACCGCCCGCTCCGCCAACGCCGAAAACGACAATGCGTGGTTTAAGTTCGACTGACTTTGGAAGTGATAAAGAGATCATGATGTGCCCGCTGTATTTATGATTAAAGGCAAAATGCCCTTAAAACCCTTTAACAACGGTTAACCACAACGTGGTTTCTCGATAATTAACACAGAATCTGGTTAGAAATTTTCTTTTAACCAATCTAGGGACCGATGAATGGGGTTGCCAGCATAGCGGCGGCGGCGATATTTACGCCCCGACAGGTCCGGCGTACCCGAAATCGCCTCGGCGCGCGCCGTAAAGACATGCTTAATCAAACCCGCTGCCGTCGCAAAATCAGGCCCCGAGGCATGTTCCGACAAGCCTAACAAGCCATGCGGACGGCCAACACGCACACGTTTTCCAAATATCATGCCCGCTAATTCGGCTGCGCCAGAGAGCTGCGAAGCCCCGCCCGTTAGCACAATACGGCGACCCGAAAACTCATTCACCCCTGCCCGCTCCAGCCGGTCACGCAAAATCTCGAAAGTCTCCTCGAGACGCGAGCGCACAATAGATGTTAACAATGCTCGGCTTTCCTGATGGCTTTCCCCGTGTTCGCCCATCGGCGGACAGGTGATCATTTGATAGTCATCCTTTGGGCTGGACAGCGCTGATCCGTAGAGGGATTTAATGCGCTCGGCATCATTCAAATTCGTCGTCAGGCCGCGCGCAATATCTGTCGAAACATGAAAGCCGCCAATTGGAACAGCGTCGACCATGACTAATGATCTATCACGAAAGACGCTGGCAGATGTTACGCCTGCGCCCATATCAATAACAGTCGCCCCGAGATCGAGCTCATCATCCACCAAAGCCCCTAGGCCCGCCGCATAGGGCGAGGCGATGATGTTATTAATGCGCAAATGACAGCGCTCCACACAATGCGCCAGATTACGCAATGGCCCAACGCCCGCTGTAACAAAATGCATATCAACGCCAAGGCGTTTGCCAAACATGCCGCGCGGATCACGGATGCCGCGCGCATCGTCTACGCTCCAATTGAGGGGCAAGGCGTGAAGTATAGCGTGCTCAGGTTCGCTAAATTCGCCAAGCGCAGTCGTAATAACGCGCTTTAAATCACGCTCTGCAACATCGCCGCTGGCAAAACTGGTTTCGACAGTCAGATGTTGCGAAGATAGTGAGCGCAGCGCGACATTGACGGAAACAGAGCTAATCGTGAACCCAGCGGCGCGCTCAGCTTTTTCAACAGCGCAGCGAATAGCGAGCTCTGCGGCGTCCATATCTACAACTGCGCCGCATTTTATGCCTTGGCTGGCGTGGTGACCAATCCCCATGAGGCGTACGCCAACATCGGGGTCATAACAGCCAATAAAACAAACGATTTTGCTCGACCCAATATCGAGAACAGCAGCAACTTCGCCGCGTTTAGCTGAATTATCTCCCCCAATACCAAAAGCCATTTATGTCGCGCGGCCTCCGCGGCGCACATATTTGGGCGCGCCGGCATCTTGACGTGGACGAATAATCATGCGGTCAGATAAGCGCAGGTCAATAGTTTCGACATCTAAGTCCAGAAGACCGTGGCTATCATGCGTTTTAACAAGTCGGACCAAAGCTTCGGTTTCTCGGCCCTCCGGCAGCAATATACGCGCGCCGCCATTTTTCATTTGAATATCCCAGCGGCGATCACCGACGCGGATAATCACGTCAACACGGCCGGCCAACTGCGGATAGCTTTGTAAGGCGTCATATAATGTCTGTGATTTTTCAGCTGCACCTGCGCCGACAATCCGTGGCAAGTGTGGAAAGTCAGATGGCAGAGCCGCCTCGATCACTTGACCTTCCGTATCCACAACACGAAGCTGGTTATTATTTTGCCACAGCGCGACAGGGCTACGCTCAATAATATGAACGACATAACGGTTCGGCCACAGGCGGCGCACCATCGCATCTTTCACCCAAGGCAATTCCTGGACGCGCTGCTGGGCGGCACGCAGGTCTGTATCAAAGAGATAATCGCCGGAACGAACGCCCAGCGCGTAGCGTACTTCGTCTTCGGCGATACGCCCCTCACCAATCACATCTACATTTTCAACGACAAAGCCCATGGATGTCAGCCGGTTTTGCGCAAATTGACCCGCCCCGTGGCGAATATCCGGCAGAAAGCCGCCCAGCCACAGGCCGGAAAATAAAATAAAGAAGACGAACAATGTGATCGCGCCAAACATGCGCGCGGCGCGTTTCTTTGAATAGCTGGCGGCGCGCATATGCGCTGTCGCCCAATTTCGTGCATTACGAAGTCCCGGCTTGAGCGGGCTAACACGCCGAACCTGTCCCTTGGTCGCGCGCGGCGCTTTCTTGCCGCGGCGGGGTGAAGGTTTTCGGCGCATTATCGAGGCCATGTGGCATCCTCTACAATCCAGCGGCAAAGCTGATTAAAACTTAATCCAGTGTGAATCGCCTGCTCCGGAGCCAGCGATGTCGCAGTCATGCCCGGCTGTGTGTTCACTTCGAGCATTATCACCTTGTTGACGATGTCCGTTAACACTGCGTTTACGTCTGCGTTTTTTTCCTGACAATTATCAGCCGCTGGGTAATTGCCGTTCGGCGCATAGAACAAATCAGCACGCGTTAGCCCCTTGCACCCCAGAGCGAAATGCGCCTTCTCTGCCCAGCGCATACAGAGCTGCGTGACCTCATCCGGAATCCGTGCGGGTACAACATGACGCGACCCACCATCAGCATATTTCGCCTCATAATCATACCAACCCTCGGCGGGAATAATTTCCGTAACAGCTAACGCCTTACCGTCCATCACCGCAACAGTGAGTTCGCGGCCTTTGATAAATGGCTCAACCAAGACTTGCTCGCCCATATCGTCCATATCAATAATTTCGAGCGGCGGGCCATCTGCGCCGACCTCAACCATAAAGACGCCAACGCTAGAGCCTTGCGCATTAGGCTTAATGACATAAGGCGGCGGCAATGGGTGGCCATCGCGCAAAGCCTCACGCGCAACCAATTTACCTTGCGGCACCGTTATGCCGGCGTCACTGAGCACGGCTTTGGCGCGCTGTTTATCCATCGCCAGCGCCGATGCCATAACGCCGCTATGGGTATAAGGCTTGCCGTATAAATCCAGCACGCCTTGAACACGGCCATCCTCACCCCATTCACCGTGCAGCGCGTTGAAGATCACATCCGGATTTGCCTCGCGCAGCTGCGTCATAAGATCAGTGGTCATATCAATCATGACAACA
>CALKXN010000343.1 GCA_938003555.1 uncultured Robiginitomaculum sp.
CAAAGAAATGCTGGGTTTATTATCAACACCGAGGATTACTAGAGCGGCCAAGCGGACGTTCGTGCAAGGGTAAGCCATCATGGCATGCCGGTTCACCGAGAAAAACAACCTCATCGTCAGGACGACGCATGGAACATGCGGCGTGGACTCGAAGGACGCGGTTGTTTTAGCGATATTTCAAGTTGAACCCTGTCCCCAACTCTTTCTTCACTGCTGCGTTGAACCCAACCGATTCACCGCCTATATTGAAATCAAGGAAGGCGGCCAATGCGTATCACGCGTCACTACACCCAAGATGGACACTCCCCCTATAGCGGGATGAACTTTGCGGTTGTGCGCAGCGAGCTTCGTGATCCGGACGGAACAGTGATTGCCGCCGCGCAAGAGTTCCTTGCCCCGGAGAGCTGGTCACAAACAGCATGTGATATCCTCGCGCAGAAATATTTTCGCCGCGCAGGTGTTCCAGCCAAAACAGTTGCCGAAAATGACAGCGACGTTCCGCAATGGCTACGCCCGCGCATTCCTGATCAAAACGCGCTGGATGCGATGCCCAAAGCCGAGCGCTTTGGCGGAGAGAATGATGCGCGTCAGGTCTTTGACCGCCTCGCGGGATGCTGGACATATTGGGGATGGAAGGGCGGCTATTTCGATAGCGAAGATGACGCGCGCGCCTATTATGATGAAATGCGCTATATGCTAGCGACGCAAACCGGCGCGCCCAATAGTCCGCAATGGTTTAACACCGGGCTGGCTTGGGCTTACGGGCTCAAGGGCGAGCCAAGCGGCCACTGGGTCGTCAATTACCAAACGGGTAAAGCTGCGCTCGCCAAAGACGCCTATACCCACCCCCAGCCCCATGCGTGCTTTATCCAAAATGTCGATGACGACCTTGTCGGGCAAGACGGCATTATGGATTTGTGGGTGCGCGAGGCGCGCCTGTTTAAATTTGGCAGCGGCACGGGCAGTAATTTTTCTAATATTCGCGGCGCGGGTGAGCCGCTTTCCGGCGGCGGAACGTCATCGGGGCTCATGAGCTTTCTGCGTATTGGTGACGTCAGCGCGGGCGCGGTTAAGTCCGGCGGCACAACGCGGCGCGCGGCAAAAATGGTCGTTGTCGACATTGACCATCCGGACATCGAAGACTTTATCGGCTGGAAAGCGCGCGAAGAAACCAAAGTCGCCGCGCTCGTTGCGGGGGCTAAAGCTTTGCGCGAACGGCTTAATGCTGTCATCGCGGCCTGCGTGAACTGCGAGGGACCGGATGACACCTGTTTTAACCCATCCAAAAATGCAGCGCTTGCGCGCGAGATCAAAGCCGCGCGCCGCGCAGGCGTCCCCGAAGGCGCGGTTGCCCGCGCTTTGCAGCTTGCCCGCCAAGGCATTGATACAATCGACATTCCCGACCTGACCGCCGATTGGGACAGCGAAGCCTATTCCACCGTTTCTGGCCAGAACGCCAATAATAGTGTGCGCGTAAGCGACGCCTTTCTGAAGGCCGTCGAGAATGACGAAACTTGGGATTTGCTGCGCCGCGTTGACGGCGCGGTCGCCAAATCTATTCGCGCGCGCGATCTATGGGCCAAGATTGCCAATGCTGCGTGGAGCAGCGCCGATCCGGGGGTGCAGTTTCACGATACAATCAATGCGTGGAACACATGTGCAAAGGACGGCGAAATCACGGCGTCAAATCCATGCAGCGAATATATGTTCTTGGATGACACGGCCTGCAATCTCGCCTCCTTAAACCTCGTCAAATTCTTATCTGATGATGGCGGCTTTGACAGTGACAGCTTTGTCCACGCCAGCCGCCTGTTCACCCTGACGCTCGAAATTTCTGTACTCATGGCAGCCTTTCCGTCCAAAGCCATCGCGCAGCGTTCTTTTGAGTATCGCACGCTCGGTTTGGGCTACGCCAATTTGGGCGGCCTGTTGATGCGCAGCGGCCTAGCCTATGACAGCGCGCAGGCCCGCGCGGCAGCGGGCGCGATTACTGCGCTCATGTCTGGCGCAGCTTATCAGCTCTCTGCCGAGATGGCGAAATACCACGGCGCGTTCATGACCTATAAGCGCAATAAGGTCAGCGCCTTAAAAGTCATCGCCAATCACACAGCCGCCGCGCAGGGCAAAACAGCTGCCAAGGATTATAAGGGTCTGTCCGTTCTACCAATGCCTCTGGATGCCAGTAATTGCATCTACCCCGATGTGGTGGAGCGCGCCGCGCAGATTTGGACAGACACATTAGCGCTCGCGAAATCACATGGCCTGCGTAATGCCCAAATCAGCGTCATCGCGCCGACGGGCACAATTGGCCTGTTGATGGATTGCGACACCACCGGAATTGAGCCGGACTTTGCTTTGGTCAAATTCAAAAAATTAGCCGGCGGCGGAAGCTTTAAGATCATCAACCAAGCCGTGCCGCAAGCGCTCACCGCGCTGGGATATAAGCCTGCGCAGCGCAAAGAGATTGTCGACTATGCGCTGGGACGCGGTAGCCTCAAGGGCGCGCCAGGGATCAATCATGACACCCTTGCAGCAAAGGGCTTTTCCGATCTGGAACTCGCTGCCGTGGACAAGGCGGTCAAAACGGCGTTTGATATTCGCTTCTGTTTTAATCGCCATGCGCTGGGTGATGAATTTTGCAAAGAGGCCCTTGGCCTGACCGATGAGCAATTGGGCGCGCAAGGCTATGACCTGCTCCCTGCCCTTGGCTTTAGCGATGACGATATTTTAGCGGCCAATATTTATGCCTCCGGCGCGATGACGCTTGAGGGCGCGCCGCATCTGGCCGATGAACATTTGTCCGTCTTTGACTGCGCGACTCCCTGCGGGCGATTGGGGACGCGGTCACTGTCAGCAGACGCTCATCTTTATATGATGGCCGCTGCGCAGCCCTTTATTTCGGGCGCAATTTCCAAGACCGTGAATTTGCCGAATGACGCAACCATCGAAACCTGCGCGCGCACCTATCGCAGAGCGTGGGACATTGGCCTGAAATCCATCGCGCTTTACCGCGACGGATCGAAACTTAGCCAGCCTCTATCGGGCGCAATATTTGACGACAAGACGCTGGACAGTCTTGATGATGACACCCCAATGGCGCAACGCACCGCCAAAGCCGCGGAAAAAATCGTTGAGAAAATCGTCGAGCGCATTGTTGAAAAACCGACAGAACGTAAACGTCTGCCGGACCGCCGCACGGGTTATATCCAAAAAGCCTCTGTTGGCGGTCACAAAGTCTATCTGCATACTGGCGAATTTAAAGACGGACAGCTGGGTGAAATCTTTATCGACATGCATAAAGAAGGCGCGGCCTTTCGTAGCCTGATGAATAATTTTGCCATCGCCATTTCAATTGGTCTTCAATATGGCGTGCCGCTCGATGAATTTGTTGAAGCCTTTGTCTTTACCCGCTTTGAGCCGTCCGGCCCGGTACAGGGTAATGATAAAATCAAGATGGCCAATTCCATTCTCGATTATATCTTCCGCGAACTGGGCATCTCTTATCTGGGCTGGGAAGACCTCGCCCATAATACGGGCGACGCCAATACGCCCGACGCCCTTGGCGGCGGCGCGAGCGAGCGCAGCCGCGATAATAGCGACCCCCAATTAAAGCTGGCCAATTACTCCAAAGGCTTTGTTCGCGAAGGCGCAACCGACCCGACTAACATCGTGCCATTTCGCGCCTCGCCCGAAGACGCGCCCGTAGAAGATGTCGAAGACGCCACCATAATAGAGACAGCTGCAAATGAAGTCTCCGAACAATCAACTGCGACGGGCGGCAATAGCTCCGCCCCAAGCGCCGCGCAGCTTGCCCGCTTTGCCGGATATACAGGCGATGCCTGCCCCGAATGCGGTCACTTTACACTGGTGCGCAATGGAACTTGCCAAAAATGCGATACATGCGGTAGTACAACGGGATGTTCATAAAGAGGTTTTGCATGCGTTATATATTTCTCTTGATTATTACTTTGGTACTCACACCTCTTTCATTTGGGCAAGATAGTTTGGTTAGCGATGAGCCATACGAAGACGAAGTTATCGCAATCGGAACGATATCCAAAGCTGATCCAGCCATGGGTGCATTTGCTCGTGGAGATTACGCCACTGCTGAAATTGAATTTACACTAAACTATCAGTTCATTCAACGCGCAGACCGGGCGCGGGCAAATGCTTTTCAAAACTTATCAAATTCCTCATTATCAGCGCAGGTCGCCAATGGCCCGGGCGAAGTCAGCGGCGGAGGACAAAACATTACTCCGTCGGCAAATGTAAATGGCTCCAATGCCTATAAACCCACGCCGGAGTCTACGAAATTTAACGGCCGTGTACCGCAGGTGAATGATATTGGGTTCCAGTTTTACATGCGTGGCTTGTCGCAAATTCAACTTGGAAAATATGATGAAGCCCAAGAGTCTTTTGAGCGGGCCTTAAATTTTAACAATCGTCTTTATGATGCTAAATTCCGTCTGGGAATTTTAGAACTGCGCAACGGTGACCGAGACGCAGCAGAGGCATGGCTCAGCGAACTCGAGCGCAATCAAAAATGGTGTAAATATTGCGATGGCAAACAAGAGATAAATAGCGGCATTGCTATTCTGTCAGCCTCGCTAGGGTATTGAGAAGTTACCCACAGCAGACCATAATTCTGTTCACTCTGTAGATATTTTGCAGCAATTATTTCAATTCTGAGCGCCCAGCACCTTTCGATTATGAACAGAGTTGTGTATGTTAATGTATGGCCACAGCACTCGACACTTACACCGACCTTCCCGACAACGAAGTTATCCAAACGGCGCCGCATAATATTGACGCGGAGCAAGCTTTGCTCGGCGCGATTTTATACGACAATGAAGTCTATAATCGTCTTGGGGATTACCTACGAGGGGAACATTTTTACGATCCGGTTCATGGGCGGATTTTCGATGTGATTGCCTCGCTCATCCAGCGCGGCTCTCTGGCCGATGCGGTTGTGCTTAAAAACCGCTTTGAAAAAGATGAAGGCCTGTCCGAAATTGGCGGCGTCGAATATCTCTCATTCCTTCTTCACAATGCCCCGTCCGGCGCGGCAGGGCCTGCCTATGCCAAACTAATTTTCGACCTGGCTATCCGCCGCGAGCTTATCCGTGTCGGCGGAGAGATTCGCGAATTTGCTGAAAATCCGGAAACTGAAGCCGAAGCGGTCGAGCAAATTGAACTGGCTGAGCGCAAATTATTTGATCTGGCAGAGAGCGGCGGAACGCAAGGCGGTTTTGATAGTTTTGAAACGGCGGTTACCGCCTCTATCAATATGGCGCGCGCGGCCTATGAACGTGATGGCGGATTGTCCGGTATTTCCACGGGAT
>CALKXN010000344.1 GCA_938003555.1 uncultured Robiginitomaculum sp.
TTGAAACAGGCGCGCCAATAGCGGTCGCCACATTCAGCCATATCGCTGCCGCCAAAAGCGCCGCCGTCATGGCCCACACAAAGCTTTGAACATCATCGCCAAAATAGGCTGGGTCGATAATGCCCTTTTTAATCGTGGAGACCACATCTCCGCCCGCAATCAAGGCGCCGGAGGCTTCCATGATCACAGCAATCAGAATCGCGCCGGTCATAGTAAGGGCTTTGGATCCCACGGCAGGGCCGACATTATTGGCGACATCATTGGCGCCAATATTCATCGCCATATAACCGCCAATGACAGCTGCAAGGATGAGGAAGGTTGGATCGCCAACATCAGTCGCGATCTGTCCACGCACAAAGACGTAAATTAAAGCCAAGAAGACCAGCGCGCCGGCAAGGCGCGCGAAATCCATAAGCCCAAAATTAATAACTCGATCTTTCATGTCGCGATTCCCTGTGCAGTCCTGTTGTCATAATACGTCCCGTCTTGTCTGTTTTCAGGCCGTGCAAGACAAGTCGCCTTTGCGACCTATCCACACCTTATTACGATCATGGGGATAATTATGACATTCAGCCCCAATGCGTCATATATTGTGACTGAGTGGCCAAAGCGGCTTTGGCCTTTCAATAACAGGGATAAACCACACAAAAAAGCCAAGTTTCTCATCTGATAACCTTGAAGGCCCAAATCTATCCCCCATATCGGGCTTAACGGGTGAAAAACCCTATATAAATAAGAATTTGAACAGTTTGGGCGCTTAAATGAGAGGCCCGCAAAAGGAGCAGTCAAATGGCTAAAGTTATTGGCATTGATTTAGGAACCACAAATTCCTGCGTCGCCGTTATGGACGGTGACAAACCCCGCGTAATTGAAAACGCAGAAGGACAGCGCACAACGCCGTCCGTTATCGCGATTGCCGAAGATGGCGAGCGCTTGGTTGGGCAACCGGCCCGCCGTCAAGCGGTCACAAACCCAGAACATACCTATTTCGCGGTGAAGCGTTTGATCGGCCGCGCCTTCACAGACCCGGCTGTCAAAAAAGACGCCAAAATGGTTCCGTATAAAATTGTCAAAGGCAAAGGCGGTGACGCTTATGTTCAAGGCCGTGATAAAGTTATGTCACCGGCTGAAATCTCTGCGATCACATTGCAGAAGATGAAAGAGACTGCCGAAGCCTATTTGGGCGAGGCAGTGACACAGGCTGTGATCACGGTTCCGGCCTACTTTAATGACGCCCAGCGCCAGGCCACAAAAGACGCTGGTAAAATTGCCGGCCTTGAAGTTCTACGGATCATCAACGAGCCAACCGCTGCGGCGCTGGCTTATGGTATGAATAAAGAAGACGGCAAAACGATTGCGGTCTACGATTTGGGCGGTGGTACATTTGATGTGTCCATCCTTGAAATCGGCGACGGCGTCTTTGAAGTCAAAGCCACAAATGGTGACACATTCCTAGGTGGTGAAGATTTCGACATGCACATTGTTGAATATCTTGCAGCTGAGTTCAAAAAAGATACAGGCATTGACCTGAAAGCAGACAAGCTTGCGCTTCAACGTCTTCGCGAAGAAGCCGAGAAAGCCAAAAAAGAACTGTCTTCTGCCAATTCATATGAAATCAACTTGCCCTTCATCTCTATGGACGCAAGCGGACCGAAACATTTGAACATGAAGATGACCCGCGCCAAGCTGGAAAGTCTTGTTGATGATCTGATTAAGCGTACAATCGCGCCATGTAAGAAAGCGCTCGCCGATGCTGGCCTCAAAGCCACAGACATTGACGAAGTTGTTTTGGTTGGCGGTATGACCCGCATGCCGAAAGTCCAAGAAGCCGTGACAAAATTCTTCGGGAAAGAGCCCCATAAAGGCGTGAACCCGGACGAAGTTGTCGCCATGGGCGCAGCGATCCAAGCCGGCGTTTTGCAGGGCGACGTTAAAGACGTTCTTCTACTCGACGTTACGCCGCTCTCACTCGGTATTGAAACCGAAGGCGGCATCTTTACGCGCATGATTGATCGCAATACGACAATCCCGACCAAGAAGTCTCAAGTCTATTCTACGGCGGCGGATAACCAATCTGCTGTAACCATCCGCGTTAGCCAAGGCGAACGTGAAAGGGCTGCGGATAATAAGCTGCTCGGTCAATTTGATCTGGTCGGCATTCCGCCCGCGCCGCGCGGCATGCCGCAAATCGAAGTCACATTCGATATCGACGCCAACGGCATCGTGAACGTATCCGCCAAGGATAATGCAACCGGCAAAGAACAAGCCATTCGCATTCAAGCCTCCGGTGGTCTGTCTGATAATGACATCGACGCGATGATCAAAGATGCCGAAGCCAATGCCGAGGACGATAAGAAACGCCGCGATTTAGTCGAAGCCAAGAACCAAGCCGAAGGCTTGTCTCATAAGGCTGAGAAAGATCTTGAAGAGCACGGCGAAAGCATCTCTGAGGATGATCGCGAAGCGATCAGAACAGCCATCACCGAAGCCCGCGAAGCGGCCGAGGGCGATGACACCGAAGAGATCAATGCCAAAGTTCAGGCGCTGACAGCGGCGGTCATGAAAATGGGCGAAGCGATCTATGCTGGCGGTCAAAACGAAGAGCGCCCGGCCACGGAGTCCAGCGATGATGACGACGATGTCGTCGACGCTGAGTTCGAAGATGTTGACGACGACAAGTCGTAAACTCTGGGTCAATTAAAATATAAAATGCCCGGCCCCTGCGCCGGGTGTTTTTTAGGGGACAGACATGGCCAAGCGCGATTATTATGAAATCCTCGGCGTTGCAAAAGACGCTGATGCCAAAACGCTAAAAAGTGCATTCCGGCGCAAAGCTATGGAATGCCATCCGGATCGTCACCCCGACGACCCCACAGCCGAGCCTCGGTTTAAAGAACTCAACGAGGCTTATGGCATACTTTCTGATGAGCAAAAACGCGCGGCCTATGACCGTATGGGTCACGCCGCATTTGAAGGCGGACGCGGCGGCGGCGGCGCAGGCGGCTTCCATGACTTTGGCGATATTTTCAGCCAAATCTTTGGCGGCGCAGGCGGCGCGAGCGGCGGGTTCTCTGATATGTTTGGCGGCGGCGGACGCGGGCAGCGCCAAGCGCGCGGCAGCGATCTACGCTACGAAGTTGAAATTGATATGGCCGAAGCCTTTGCAGGTAAAGAGCTCGACATCTCTATCCCTGTCAAAGAAGCCTGCAATAGCTGCGAAGGCAGCGGCGCGGCCGAAGGCGCGCAAGTTGAAAGCTGCGGAACCTGCGGCGGCATTGGCCGCGTGCGGATGCAGCAGGGGTTTTTCCAAATGGAGCGCCCCTGCCCCAAATGCGGCGGTCAAGGCGAATATGTTACTGATCCGTGCCGCACATGTGACGGCACAGGCCAAGAACGCGTCAATCGTGACCTGACCGTCTCTGTCCCGGCCGGCGTCGAAGATGGTACGCGCATCCGCCTCACCGGCGAAGGCGACTCTGCGCCCAAAGGCCAAGGCGCGCGCGGCGATCTCTATCTCTTCGTCTCTGTCCTGCCCCATGAAATTTTTGAGCGCGAAGGCCCGAACTTGTTCTGCCGCGCGCCCGTCCCGATGACGACAGCGGCCCTAGGCGGGGAAATTGAAATCCCGACCATTGATGGCGGCCGCGCCAAAGTCAAAATTCCGGCGGGTAGCCAGCCCGGACGCCGCATGCGCCTACGCGGCAAAGGCATGAGCGTGCTGCGCAGTCAAAATCGCGGCGATATGTATGTCGAGCTCGGCGTCGAAACACCGTCTAAACTCAACGCGAAACAGAAAAAACTCCTCGAAGACTTCGCCGCAGAATCCGGCCACGATGTCAGTCCTGAGCACACAGGGTTTCTGGATAAAGCAAAGCGTTTCTGGGATGAATTGACGGATTAGTGTGAATGCCCCCACTAACTTTCTCTAATTATCGTACCCAAATATAACAATGATATTTCGTTATGTTTAGAGCGTGCGTTTAGAGCGTGCGTTTAGAGCGTATTTTACAATGCGTCGAGTCTTGCAAGTTATTTAGCGATGTCTTATGTGCATAATGCAACACGTTAGGTAAGGACGTACATGAGCGCCGCAACGACACAGCACTTGGAAGCTTTGATTTCTGAAAAACGGTCTCACAAGATGACCGCTAAGGAATATGAAGCACAATTTGTGAATTTTGTTATTGGGAATGCGCCGGAAGGCCATAACACTGATCGCAAGACTGTTTTGAAAGCAATAAAGGGGCTCTAAAACGTCTGCAATTTTTTCAGAACGGCTTAAAGCTGCTAACGATAAAATGGTTGATCAAAACCTTTATCGTCAAATTCACTACCTTAAAGACCTCGTCGAACTGACCCACTTACATGTGCCGAGCATCAAGCTTCGCGGAGATATCATTCGCGGCTTAAACTACCATGCTGTTATCCATTTAACGGATAATCCGGGTCTATATAGAAAAGAACCAGTGTCCATTACTGCTTCGTCTCACCAACCTCCAGACCATGAGGATGTTGAGGAGCATGTCCTAACCCTCATTTCTGATATTAATAAAATTTGGACGACGCACACAATGATCGAAATTGCGGCTTATGCATTGTGGAGGCTTTGCTGGATACACCCGTTCGAAGAAGGAAATGGCCGAACAGCGCGCGCATTAGCATATTATATTATTTGCAGAAAATCTGGCTATTGGCTTCCCGGTAATAAAATACTCCCCTTTGCACTCAAAGAGAACCATTCCCGCACATATTATGAAGCCTTGAGCCATGCGGACAAATCTAATTTGAATACACCCGAAGCGTCGAAAACGTTGTCCGTTCTCATTGAAGCAGCATTAATCACTCAGCTTGAATCCGCTTAAGGAGCTACTCTCCCTCGCCGCGTCCCAAATCCCGTTTTACACTTGGCTGCGACAGTAGCGCGTTCATCTCGGAGGCTGTGTCAAATGTTGTATCGGCGAGGAACTGCAGGCGCGGCGTGAATTTTGTTTCCATTTCGCGGCCAAGACGTCCGCGCAAAAATGATGAGCTGCGTTTTAAGGCTTTGATCACTTCGTCCATATCTACGCCCGACGTTCCCATAAGCGGCGCGCAATAGACGCTGGCATGTTTAAGATCCGGTGATGTGCGCACTTCGGTGATCGTAATCGACACGCCTTGCAATGCAGGGTCGCGCATTGAGGCGCTGGCCAGAATATCGACCAGAGCACGGCGCACAAGTTCACCTGCGCGCAATTGACGTTGTGACGGGCCTTTGGCTTTTGTCGGCATAATTTATCCTTTAAGTTAGGCGGGACATAGGCGCGCAGAGCAGATAAAGCAAGATTTTGCCCCTGCGCTTCAGCTATGAAATACACAGGACATAGAAACGGGAACCGCCATGACGACTTCATATCCGACACTGAAATACGGCCATAGCGAAGAGATCGATATGATCCGCGAAACCGTTGCTGCATTTGCGCGCGATCATATCGCGCCCATTGCCCATGATGTTGACCGCGAAAATGAATTTCCGCGCCATCTCTGGCCGTTAATGGGCGAACTTGGATTGCATGGCCTGACTGTGGATGAAGAAGATGGCGGCAGCGGCCTGGGTTATCTGGCACACACAATTGCCATCGAAGAAGTCAGCCGCGCAAGCGCCTCTATTGGGCTGTCTTATGGCGCGCATAGTAATCTCTGTATTAACCAACTGCGCCGTTGGGGCAGTAAGGCGCAAAAGGCCGCCCACCTTCCCGGCCTTGTTGATGGATCAAAACTGGGCAGCCTTGCCATGAGCGAACCCGGAGCGGGCAGTGATGTCGTGTCTATGCGCCTGCGTGCTGAAGGCGTTCAGGGCGGATATGTTCTCAATGGAAATAAGATGTGGATCACAAATGCCCCAACGGCGGATGTCCTGCTCGTCTATGCAAAAACCGATATGGACGCGGGTAGCCGCGGGATTAGCGCCTTTTTAATCACGCCGGATATGAAAGGCTTTAGCACAGCCCAGAAGCTCGATAAATTAGGCATGCGCGGCAGCGATACGTGCGAACTGGTTTTTGAGGACTGCGAAGTTCCCGAAGAGAATATGGTCGGCAAGCCCGGCCAAGGTGTTGAAATTTTAATGAGCGGCCTTGATTACGAACGCGTAGTGCTCTCCGGCGTATCGCTGGGTATTATGCAAGCCTGCCTTGATGTCGTCCTACCCTATATTCATGAACGCAAACAATTTGGCAAAGCCATTGGCGAGTTCCAACTGATGCAAGGCAAGCTCGCGGATATGTATGTCAGCCTCTCAACGGCGCGCGCCTATAGCTACGCGGTTGCCGCCGCTTGTGATCGCGGCGAGACCACACGTAAAGACGCAGCGGGATGCATTCTCTATGCCGCCGAGAAAGCGACGCAAATGGCCAGTGACGCCATCCAAATGCTAGGCGGGAATGGATATATCAATGACTACCCAACAGGTCGTCTCTGGCGTGACGCCAAGCTGATGGAGATCGGCGCAGGCACGTCAGAAATCCGCCGCTGGCTCATCGGCCGAGAGCTCTTTGGCGAGACCACATAACTGCGGAAATGACCACAGCGCCGCGCTGTACTGAGATGACGCCGCATTCGTTTCCAAAATGACAGGCCCTGCAAAATATTTCATTTCAGGAAAGCTGCTTTATCACCGCGTAAGAGAACACAGTGTCAGCTTGAATAGAAAACTCAGTAAATGCACAACACAGATTCCACAAAATTGATAATGTGTTCTTGCTAGCACTGACAGTGTTTTCGTGCGGAAATGACTGATTTTGTTCAGTCTACTTTGGCGGCGAAGGGGGCCTTAAGTGAGAGGTTTAAACCGCCGAAGTATGGCCGCTCGTGAATTTCTGGAAGTCTATCAAAAGGACATTAAATTATTTGATTGATGGACAACAGTTAAACCATGAATTTTTCAAATAACAGATTAGCCTTATAATTAACAAAATAACATCTAAATGTTGCCCTTATGTTAGACGATACAAATCCTATGTCTCAGTTCACACGCCTCTCTATTGGTTTAATTTTCATCGCTATTTGGACAGCTTCAACCTTTGCTCAAACATCTGAGCAGAGTGTAAGGCTCCCTAACGTCCAACCCTTCGTTCCATTTTTAAGTGTGAATGAAGATCCTGAAATATGTTCATCATACAAAGCCGCTTGGTTGGATATTTATAACAGTGAGAAAGGCCTTTCAGAGCGATGGATAAATATGAAAGAGATTTTTCCCGAGGCAACCCATATTGTTCCAAATGAGAACCAAGGCGCAGGAGGGTATGCGAATGCTGCTAGCTTTGAATTTGATTATGATGGCGACGGCGAAATGGAAGTTCTATATTTTGAGAGCATAGATCGCGGTTGGCGTTATTTGGGAACAGCTCTTTATTTCTATGATAGCCTAGCCGCGTATGAAGCCGAGGAACCGAAACTAGACGAAGCCAGCAGAAATCATCAAAGAAAACGTTTCACCTGGCCAGGGGGGACAAAAAATACCACATCCAAGACATTAGCTTCTTATGGTAACTTAAGCGCTGCGAGGGTCTTACAAATTGATGGACGGCTTTATAGTCAATCGAACGTCACGCTTGAGGGTGGACATGCTGTCATAACCTCTCTGGATTGGTTACGCCCTGGCCAGGCCCCAGTGCCGATTTGTGTAATGAGACTATCTGCGGAACCAGCGTCAAACACGGCAGTGCCTGTTCAACCTGTATCGCTTGAAACAGGACACTATGGTGTCGCGGCGGCCCTAGAGTCTGTTTATGGCGGCCCAGAAGATGGAGGGCAGATATGCTATGGAACCATGGGATGGCGCGCGCCGCGTCCAAACGTCCATTGGGCTATTATCAATAACCGTCCGCAGGCCATGCATGAGGGGTTTCGTAGACCCCAAATTACAAAACCAATCGACATGTCGCCAGAGGCCGATACAGCAAGAGAATTTCGTTATATTGCATGGGGTCTAAAAGACCCAACCAGTTTTGAAGCCGTAAAAGCTCTCAAAACGGCCTATCCTAAATTTGTCACGGAATATTCGCTTTATTATCAAATTTATTTCGACATGGATGAGAGGGCCGCGGCACAAACAGCCGAACGTGCCTACCGCTATCTTTTGGATCGCGTTTTTTATGCTCGCCAAACTGGGCCTCAATACAATCGTCAACTTTCAACTGGAATAAAGGTTGGACCGTTAACCTCTTTGCAGGACATTGCCACACGAGTCGTTCAAAAAGAAATTGAAACTAAACAGTCGAAGCAAAATAATCGGCAATATTATGAGGCTCTAAAATTGGGTTTGATGGCCGGTGTTCAGACGGACTTACTTATAGAACTGGCTCACAAAATTGAACCTCTCCCTGATCATAAATTGGTCGTACCCTGGTCAAGTAGCCGCAACAACAAGCGACCCTTCATACTGGATGATTTATTTCTAGCCAGTCTAAATAATACCAAGCTTATGAAGTATTTTCTTGAGCTCGGAGCAGAGGTAGATGTTTCAACCAATTATTTTGGCAAAACAGCCTTAATGTATGCGGCGCAAAATAACGATTTAGAGGCTGTCAGCCTACTCCTGTCTCAAGGTGCAGACTTCAACAAAACAACGAAACATGATGGTAGTGTTTGCCAACGTCCATTAACAAGAGATTCTAGGTCAGCCCTCACTTATGCAGCAGAATACGCCAGCCCAAGCTTGATACTCACCTTATTAGAAGCGGGCGCTGACACCGCCGCTAAGGACTCTAAAGATAATTCAATCTCATGGTACCTAGATAGAAACGTAATTCTATCCGACGTGCAGAAAGAACAGATTAGGCAACGGATAGGTCAATAACGACTATGATAGTGTTGTTTCTGCACTCTACCAGACGTTAGACGAGCGGCTTAAAGTCGCTCCAAGTAAGCCTCTGGCTAACGCCTGCTTTCAGGAATTAACTGGAAGTCAGCCTAAGTCGGAACGGCGGGTCACTTCAGAAGCGAATTATGTGTCAGTCTGAATGGAGTCTGCAACACACGCGAGCTACGTGTACTTCATCACTTTATTTTAAACTTTGTGGCGTAAGTTTTGCATTGCACTCACGATAATTTGAACGTTATGTGAAATTGACAACGCTGTCATTTTTACGCATCTTACAAGACAAAGTTAAGACTGGGAGGACGGCAATTGACGATATCGCGCCGCAAATCATTGGGCCTGCTTGCAGGTGGAACAGGACTTCTTGGCGCGGCCTGTCGCTCTGAACAAACCGCAGCCCCCTTTAAGGAATCTGGCAAACCTTTAACGGCCCCGCCTCGCACGCCGCTTACGCCCGGCGTTCGCTCGACTTCGCTTAAAGACTATTACCGGAATAATTTCAGATTCGGACTCGCCAGCCAAACATTCCAACTGGAAAATACAGCGCCTGAGTCCCCAATCATACAGGCCCACTTCAATAGCATCACGGCCGAATACCAAATGAAACCGGATCAGATTAGCTCTGCGGAAGGAGTTTATAATTTTGCGGCTGCAGATCAAATTGTCGATTTTGCCGTGGCAAACGGCATGGATATTCGCGGGCATGCGCTGCTTTGGCATCAAACAACACCGGATTATTTCCTTACGGGGAGTAATGCCCAGATTAAAAGAAAACTTGAAACCTATATCGGCACTGTCGTCGATCGCTATAAAGGCCGGGTCTATTGCTGGGATGTTGTCAATGAAGTCGTCGCGCAAGGTTTTGAACCTGCCAGTCAGACTTATCGTAATTCAAATTGGTTTCAAGCCGTTGGCGGAGCCCAATATATTGACTGGGCGTTTAACGCCGCGCGCGAAGCTGATCCGAACTGTCTGCTCTGTTTCAATGATTACAGCACCGAAGATCCGGATAAACGCGTGAAATATATTGCCGTGCTCCAAGACCTTATTGCCCGCAACATCCCCGTCGATGTAGCCGGTCACCAAATGCACATCAATATGGACACGCCTATCCCTGAGATGCGGGCGGCCATTGATGATGTTGACGGGCTATTTGCAGGGTTAGAAAACCATGTGACAGAATTGGATATGAGCTTCTACAACGACCCCGGCTCATGTTGGGAACGCCAAGCGGGCTGTGATGCTGATGTTGGCCCTACTCCGCCCTACGCGATGCTTGAGCTACAAGCCAAGCGTTACAAAGAAATCTTCAATATGCTTGTCACGCGCTCATCTGTCACTTCAGTGACGATGTGGGGGCTTGAGGACGGACAATCATGGCTTAATGGCCTACCGGTGCAACGGTCGAACCACCCCCTCTTATTTGATCGGGACTTAAACCCAAAAATGTCAGTGACGCTTTTGTCCGACCCCGCTTATTAAAACAAAAAACCCGGCGCAAAGACCGGGTTTTTTAATATTTATATATTGAAAGCGCTTTGACTATGCTTCAGCTTTTTCAGCTTCTGCGGTCTTGGCGTGATCGATTGCGCCTTTAGCGTCAACGTCACGATCAACAAATTCGATAACAGCCATTGGCGCATTATCACCATAACGGAAACCGGCTTTGAGCACGCGGATATAACCGCCATTACGCTCTTTGTAGCGCGGGCCAAGAACATCGAACAATTTCTTGCTCATTTCTTTGTTGCGCGTGCGCGCAATCGCGATACGGCGACTGTTCAGATCGCCTTTTTTGGCAAGCGTCACAAGCTTTTCAACGAAAGGGCGTAGCTCTTTAGCTTTGGGCAGAGTCGTAACGATCTGCTCATGCTCGATTAGGCTGGAACTCATATTGGCAAACATAGCCTTACGGTGACTGGCTGTTTTATTTAGTTTGCGATGGGCAATGCGATGGCGCATGGCTGTATCCTCTTAAATTAATGCGTCAGACGACGGCGTTTTGACCTAGATACGGTCGTCATATTTTTTAGCAAGCTCTTCAATATTCTCTGGCGGCCAATTTGGCGCATCCATACCAAGGTGAAGACCCATAGCAGCCAATACTTCTTTGATCTCATTTAGAGATTTACGGCCAAAGTTTGGCGTGCGGAGCATTTCAGCTTCGGATTTTTGAATAAGATCACCGATATAAACGATATTATCGTTTTTCAGGCAATTTGCAGAACGCACAGAGAGCTCAAGCTCATCAACTTTACGCAGAAGCGCTGGGTTGAAGTCAAGCTCAGGCTTGTCATCTTCCCGTTTGCTATCTTGTGGATCGTCAAAGTTGACGAAGACTTGGAATTGATCCTGCAAGATACGCGCGGCAACCGCGATCGCATCTTCGGGCGTAACCGCACCGTTTGTTTCAATATCCATGAGTAATTTGTCATAGTCCAAAACTTGGCCTTCACGCGTATTTTCAACGCGGTAAGCAACCCGCTTCACCGGGCTGTAAAGCGCGTCGATAGAAATCAGGCCAATTGGAGCGTCTTCGGGGCGGTTATCCGCCGCAGCAACATAGCCCTTACCGTTTGTGACAGTCAGTTCCATGCGAACATTTGCGCCTTCATCAAGCGTACAAATAACATGATCTGGATTTAGAATTTCAACATCAGCCGTTTCTTCGATATCCGCGCCCGTAACAGGACCAGCAGTATCTTTTTTCAACAGAAGCTTAACAGGGCCTTCAGTGTGAAGGCGAACAGCCAGGCCTTTGAAATTCAGGATGATGTTTGTGACATCTTCGAGAACACCGGGAATAGACGTAAATTCGTGAACAATACCGTCAATTTGAACAGCCGTGACAGCTGCGCCTTGAAGGGATGACAATAGAACGCGGCGGAGTGCGTTACCAAGGGTCATGCCAAAGCCGCGCTCTAGCGGTTCAGCGGTCACTGTCGCCAAGCGAATCGGATCACGACCCGGGACGATTTCAGGGTTCATAGGGCGAATAAGTTCTTGCCAGTTTTTTTCAATCACGGTTATGCCTCTTATAGCGATGCGCCCGGCAGGCGGGCGCTGTGATAATCAGTGTTACGGCGCGATAATCGCGCCGTTTGAGCGTGCGATACGTTAAACGCGGCGACGCTTCGGCGGACGACAGCCATTATGTGGAATAGGCGTAACGTCGCGAATAGTTGTCACCGTAAATCCGGCGGCGCCAAGAGCGCGAACAGCGCTTTCGCGGCCAGAGCCCGGACCGTTTACGTTAACTTCGATTGTCTGCATGCCATGTTCGGCGGCCTTGCGCGCCGCTTCTTCGGCAGCAACCTGCGCCGCATATGGCGTAGACTTACGGCTACCTTTAAAACCCATAGCACCGGCAGAACACCACGCGATGGAATTACCCTGCGCGTCAGTGATTGTGATGATTGTGTTGTTAAACGTCGCGTTGATGTGCGCGATACCAGAAGTGATATTTTTACGTTGAGCGCGGCGGACGCGACCCGGTTCTTTAGCCATAGCGAGCTATCCTACTTCTTCTTGCCGGCGATTGCTTTAGCCGGGCCTTTGCGCGTGCGCGCATTGGTATGCGTACGCTGGCCGCGTACAGGCAGGCCGCGACGATGGCGCAGACCGCGATAATTACCCATATCCATCAGGCGTTTGATATTGCCCCCATTCTCACGGCGAAGGTCACCTTCAACCATGTGATTGGCGTCAATCTGCTCACGAATTTGCAGAATTTCTGCATCCGTAAGATCCTGAACACGGCGATCATCAGCAATATTAACCGCGTCGACGATTTCGCGCGATTTTGCCGGACCAATGCCGTGGATATATGTTAGCGCGATCAATACGCGCTTATTTGTTGGTATGTTAACACCCGCAATGCGTGCCACAATAATCTCCTTGCACAATGACGCGCTTAACAATCAGGTCTCAGATAGAGCCTCGCCCAAATAAAAAGGGCGAAAATGACCATTTTCGCGAACGCGTCTTATATACTCAACTTCACTAACGTCAACAGCGCGAAGGCAGATTACCTGCCCTCCACGTTATTAAACGCATATTATAGACGTGCTAGGCACGCCCGCTATTATGGGCTTCTAAAACCCGATCAATTTGTGCCGACACAGCATCAATAGACACCATCCCGTCAACTTCATTTAACTTACCCTGCGCCGTGTAATAAGGCAGCAAAGGCGCTGTATCTCTATTATATGCCGTAAGGCGCTTTCCAAAGACCTCAGGATTGTCATCCTTGCGGCCCTCATCTTCAAATCGTTTGCCAATGCGCGCGAGAATCGCTGCGTCTTCGACAACAAGGCGGATAACGCTATCAACACGCTCCCCTTTTGACTCAAGCATTTTATCAAGCGCTTCTGCTTGGGCAACCGTGCGCGGAAAACCGTCAAAAATGAAACCCGCTGCGTTATTGTGAAGAGCTAATTGCTCTTCGATCAAAGCAATAACGATCTCATCGCTCACAAGGCCGCCCTCATCCATAATGCCAGCAACCCGCTTCCCTAAATCAGATCCGGACTTGCGCGCCGCGCGAAGCATATCACCCGTAGACAGCTGCACATAGGCGCGGCCCTCCACAAGGCGCTTGGCCTGTGTGCCCTTGCCTGCAGCAGGCGGGCCAAAAAGGATCAAATTAAAAGCCATGACTAACGGCGTCTCCGGCGCATTTTACTCTTCTTGATCAAGCCCTCATATTGATGGGCGATCAAGTGACTTTGGATTTGCGTCACAGTATCAATTGTCACAGAGACGATAATCAAAAGACTCATCCCGCCAATCAACATCCCGACACTTGGCGGAATTTCTTGGTTTTGCGAAATTAGATATTCTGGCAAGACACAGACAAAGGCCACATAAAGCGCGCCGATAAGTGTCAGGCGATTAAGGACATAGTCCAAATATTGCTGCGTACGCGCGCCGGGACGAATGCCGGGCAAAAAGCCGCCCTGCTTGCGTAAATTGTCAGAGACCTGCTCGCTGTCAAATACGAAGCTTGTGTAGAAGAAACAGAAGAAAATTACGAGCACGCCATAAAGCGTAAGATATAACGG
>CALKXN010000345.1 GCA_938003555.1 uncultured Robiginitomaculum sp.
GCATTCACCCATGACGGCGAGAGACTCGGATATGGCGGCGGATATTATGACCGCACACTAGCAGAGCTGCGCGCAGCACATGACGTTTTTGCTTGCGGGGTGGCCTTTGCTGCGCAAGAAGCGCAAAGCTTGCCGACGGAGACGCATGACATGCGACTAGACGGCATTTTAACCGAAACTGGATTTAAGAAGTTTTAGCTATGCGTTTTGCGTTTTTTGGAGATGTTGTTGGCCGTTCGGGCCGCACAGCGGTCACTCGCCACGTCCCGCGCTTGCGCCGGGATCTGTCGCTGGACGCTGTAATTGTGAACGCCGAAAACGCGGCCGGCGGTTTTGGCATTACGCGCGGAACGGCCGAGCAATTATTTGATTGCGGCGTCGATGTGCTCACGCTGGGCAATCACAGTTTTGACAATCCCCAAGGCGTCACAATCATTGACGAAGATCAGCGCATTTTGCGCCCGTGCAATTACCCCCAAGGCCAAGTCCCCGGACGCGGCGCAGGGTTATTTAATTGCGGCGGATTTCAAATCCTTGTTATCAATGTTTTAGGCCGCGTCTTTATGGATAGTCTTGACGACCCGTTCATCGCGGTTGAGCGCGAATTGGCCAATGCCCCGCTAGGCGAAGTCGCCGACGCCGTCATCGTCGATATGCACGCCGAAGCCACCTCAGAGAAAAACGCGATGGGCGTGATTTGTGACAGCCGCGCCAGCCTTGTCGTTGGCACGCATCAACATATTCCGACCGCCGATACCCGCATTTTGCCGGGCGGCACGGCCTATCAAACAGACGCCGGAATGTGCGGCGATTATGATAGCGTCATTGGCATGGAAAAAGACGAGCCTGTTCACCGCTTTAAAACGCGTATGCGCCAAGGCCGCTTCACTCCCGCCAGCGGTGAAGGCACACTTTGCGGCGTCTTTGTTGAAACAAATGCCAAAGGCCTTGCCGTGCGCGCAGAGCCGATCCGTATTGGCGGGCAACTGGCCGAAACCATTCCGCAGGATCACAATGAGAGTCTGGCATGAAATTCTTAGACCAAGCTAAAATCTTTATCAGCTCCGGCCATGGCGGGGGCGGCTGTATTGCGTTTCGCCGCGAAAAATTCGTTGCCTTTGGCGGCCCTAATGGCGGCGATGGCGGCCGCGGCGGTCATGTCTATATTGAAGGCACGGACAACCTCAACACACTGATTGATTTTCGTTATCGTCAGCATTTCAAAGCCAAAGTCGGCACGCCCGGAATGGGCAGTGATATGACAGGCGCGGCTGGCGAAGACATGATCATTCCTGTCCCCATCGGCACGCAGGTGATCGACGCCGACACCGAAGAGCTATTGGTCGACATTAGCGAAGACGGACAGCGCGTCATGCTGGCACGCGGCGGTAATGGCGGCTGGGGCAATGCGCGATTTAAAACCGCGTCCAACCAAGCCCCGCGCCGCTCAAACCCCGGCGAAGACGGCGAAGAACGTTGGGTCTGGCTGCGCTTAAAACTCATTGCTGATGCGGGTCTTGTCGGCCTGCCCAATGCGGGTAAATCCACATTTCTTTCTGCTGTTAGCGCGGCCAAGCCTAAGACTGCAGATTATCCCTTTACGACGCTGCGCCCGCATTTGGGCGTTGTGGATATGGCCGATACGGCGCGTTTCGTTATGGCCGATATTCCGGGCCTGATTGAAGGCGCGAGCGACGGCGCGGGGATTGGTCACCGTTTCCTTGGCCACGTCGAACGCTGCGCGGCGCTTGTACATCTTGTTGATGTGACAGGCGAAGACCCGGTTGGGGCTTATAAAATTATACGCGGTGAACTCGCGGCCTATGATGACGGCCTAGCAGAGAAACCCGAAATCTTAGCGCTCAATAAAATTGATGCCGTTGATGAAAAGACGCTCACGAAAGTCAGCAAAGCAATAAAAAAAGCGTCTGGCAAAACGCCGCTTCATGTGTCTGGCGTCTCCGGCGAAGGCGTCCCCGAAGTTCTTCGCGAAGTGTTCAAACTTGTGCAAAAACGACGCGCGCTTGAAGCCAAACCGGTCAAGCCGGAGGCAGAAAGCTGGAGCCCATAAATGGGCGACATATCCAAATTACTCGGCGATGCTAAAATCATCATTGTCAAAATCGGCTCTGCGCTCTTGGTTGACCATCAATCCGGAGAACTTCGCCAAGCATGGTTATCCGGAGTTGCCGCCGACATCGCAGCGTTACGCGCATCAGCCAGCACCGTTATAATTGTCTCCTCTGGCGCAATTGCGCTTGGACGCGGCAAGCTGGGCCTTCGCGGGCGCAAGCTCAGCCTTGCCGAGAAACAAGCCTGCGCCGCCGTTGGTCAGGCCGCATTAACGCGGGCCTATGAAGATGCCCTCGCCCCGCATGACCTGATCACCGCCCAAGCCCTATTAACGCTAACAGACACCGAAGATCGCGCGCGCTGGATCAATGCCAGCCGCACATTGCGCGAGCTGCTAAAGCTTGGCGCCATTCCAATCATCAATGAAAACGACACCGTCGCGACCGATAAAATTCGCTATGGTGATAATGACCGTTTGGCCGCGCGCGCCGCGCAAATGGTTGGGGCAGATGCTTTGATATTATTATCGGACATTGACGGACTTTACACGGCTGACCCGCGTTGTGATGAAAATGCGAAACATATCCCTAAAATAGACAATCTCACGCCAGACATTATGGCGATGGGCGGCGACCCCAACAGCGCCGCTGCCGTCGGCACGGGCGGCATGGCCACCAAGCTGCTTGCCGCAGATATTGCCGTCAAAGCCGGCTGTCATTTGATTATTACGTCGGGCGAAACCACCTCGCCAATCCGCGCATTAAATGATGGCGCGCGGGCCAGTTGGTTTGTCGCCAAGGCTGATCCGGTCAGCGCGCGCAAGCAGTGGATTTCCGGCAGCCTGAAAAGTCATGGACAACTCCATATTGATGACGGCGCCATGAAAGCCTTGCGTAACGGCAACAGCCTTCTTCCGGCAGGCGCAATATCTACGGATGGTAGCTTTGAGGTCGGAGACGCTGTGACGGTTATTCACGAAGGCAACGCCGTGGCCAAAGGGCTGGCGGGGTACAGCTCAACTGAGGCGCAACAGATATTAGGATTAAAATCCGGCGACATTTCCGCTACCCTTGGCTATACTCACGGCGCGGCCCTTATTCACCGCGACAACTTGGCTTTATTATGAGTGCAAAAACTAAAATTAACGACCTGCCTATATACATGGCTGAAATGGGCGAGCGCGCTGCAAAGGCGTCAAAAACCTTGCGCCTTGCCAGTGGCCTGACGCGCGCCGCCGCCATTTTAGCGATGGCCAGCGCGATGCGCTCACGCCGCAAAGTCATCCTTAAAGCGAACGCCGAAGATATGGCAGCCGCAAAAACCAAAGGTTTATCGGCGTCTCTGCTGGATCGCTTGGAATTAACGGCTGAGCGGATTGAAAGCATTGCCGTAAGCCTTGAAACCATCGCCGCCTTGCCTGACCCCGTCGGTATGGAAGATGCCCATTACGCGCCGCCTAACGGCCTAAAAATCGCGCGGATTCGCGTGCCGATTGGCGTGATCGGGATTATCTATGAGAGCCGCCCAAATGTGACCGCCGATGCCGGCGCGCTTTGCGTGAAATCCGGTAACGCTGCAATTTTGCGCGCTGGGTCAGAGAGCCTGCGCAGCGCTATAGCCCTACATGAGGCGCTTGTTGAAGGCCTGAAAAGTGCGGACCTCCCCGCCGATTGCGTGCAACTCATTACGACAACAGATCGCGACGCCGTTGGCCATATGCTGGGTGGACTATCCGGAAACATTGATTTGATCATTCCGCGCGGAGGCAAGTCACTGGTCGAGCGCGTTCAAAAAGATGCCCGCATTCCCGTACTCGCCCATTTAGAAGGCATCTGTCACAGCTATGTTCACGAAGACGCGGATTTCAAAAAGGCGCGAGAGATTGTGTTTAACGCAAAAATGCGGCGCACGGGCGTTTGCGGCGCGACAGAAACGCTCTTAATTGACGCAGAAATAGCTGATGCATTTTTACCCTTCATTGCCGATGATCTTATTCAAGCCGGATGTGAGCTTCGTGGCTGCGCGCGCGCGCGAGAAATTGCTCTGGGGATGAAAGCTGCGACTGAACATGATTGGTCGACGGAATATTTGAGCGCTATTTTATCGATCAAAGTCGTCGACAATATTGATGAAGCCCTCGCGCATATCGACACCTATAGCAGCGGCCATACAGATGCCATTATCACTGAAAATACAACCGCGGCGGCGCA
Organism: uncultured Robiginitomaculum sp.; assembly: GCA_938003555.1. GTDB lineage: Bacteria > Pseudomonadota > Alphaproteobacteria > Caulobacterales > Maricaulaceae > Robiginitomaculum. Next base: position 4,284 of record CALKXN010000345.1, read on the forward strand.
GTTCATTAACAGTGTCGATAGCGCGATTACCGTTCATAATGCCTCAACGCAATTTGCCGATGGCGGCGAATTTGGCTTTGGCGCAGAAATTGGCATTGCCACAGGTCGCCTCCACGCGCGCGGCCCCGTCGGCGCGGCGCAGCTGACGACCTATAAATATGCCGTGCGCGGTGACGGTCATATTCGGCCTGTATAATGCTTAAGGTCGGCCTATTTGGAGGGAGCTTTAATCCCGCCCATCAAGGCCATAAAATGGTGGCAGAATGCGGCCTACGTGATCTGGGGCTCGACGAAGTCTGGTGGCTCGTCAGCCCCGGGAACCCCCTCAAACAAAATACGAATAATTATGAAGCCCGCGTCGCCAGCGTTAAGGCGCTTGGCCTTCCGCGCGATATGAAGGTCCGCCATATTGAGCGTGATTACGGGACGCAATATACAGTTGATATGCTGACCAAATTATTCAAACGGCACGCAAATAAGAAGTTTGTCTGGATGATGGGCGCGGATAATTTATCACAAATGCCCAAATGGAAAGACTGGCAAGTCATTATGAACGCGCTGCCGATTGCGGTCATTGCGCGGCCCGGCAAAGGGCTAAAACCACGCCTGGGCCAAGTCGCGCGCCAATATGCTGACGCGCGCATTGATGAGCAATTTTCGCATAAAATTGCTGACTTTGAAGCTCCGGCCTGGGTGTATCTCACCCCGCCGCTAAATCATCAGAGCAGCACGAAAATACGCAACTCCAAAACATAACTGCGTTACATAATTGAGGGAACGTCTCGTCCCTTGAGTCCTGCTTGACCTCATCCTGAGGAGCACCTCAGGATGAGGCTTGCTCTAAAACGCAGCCCTAATCGATAAGCGCACATTGCGGCCCGGTAGCGGCACATCTTCTTTGAGGAATGATGTATGCTGGCGGGCCTCTTCGTCAAAAATATTCATGACGGATGCAGATAGCGTTACATTCTGCGCCGCGTCAAAGCGCCAATCAGCAAACAGATTGACTAGAGTATAGCTCTCTGTTGGCTCTTCAAACTGCGCTAAATCGCTGGCTTCGGCAGTATATTCCACCTCTGCGCGGTAGGTCTGATGTGTCGTATCAAAGTCCAGTCCTGCCAAGACAGAAAGCGGCGGAATGCGCGGAAGGTTTCCGCCATCAGTTTCAGCGCGAACATATTCGAGCAGCCCGTCTGCGCTTATGTCAAACTTACCCATAGAAACTAAATCTTTGCCGCCTTGAAGCTCAAAGCCAGTAAAGGTCGCATCTTCGGATGTGTATTGATAGATAGGCAAACCCTCTTCCTGCGCGCCGGTTTCACGCTCAAAGATGTAGTCAGAGTAATCCGTGTGAAACAGGTTCAGCGTCACAAAATGCCCGTCTTCGCGGTGACGCAAAGCGGCCTCAATGCCTGTAGCCGTTTCAACGTCTAAATCGGCATTGCCCAATTCAAATTGCGATGTCGCCAAATGCGGGCCATTAGAAAACAGCTCTTCGCTGGACGGGGCGCGCTCTGTGCGAAAGATCGTTCCGCCAATACGCACCGCATCGGACAGATGCTTATCCGCGCCTACGCTGATACTAAAGGCATCAAAACTGCGCGTATTTCGCGCAACTGTGTCTTCAACATCTGTGCGCTCATAGCGCGCTGCGCCTTCGAGGTGGATATCCCCGACTTCCATTTCTTGAAAGGTGTAAACGCCCAAGCTATCTGTCGTTGTCGGCGGCACAAAAGCTTCTTCGCCAATCGCTTCAAAATCACGATGAGTGAGTTGAACGCCATATGCCGCGCCGCGGCCATCACCGGAATTAGCGATGGCTTCGGCGCGCATCTCATAACCTTCATTGCTAAAAATTGTGCCCACTTCGCCGGGGCCTTCAAATTCAATATGTTGATAATCAGCAGCGCCTGCAAAGACATTGATGCGGTCAAAATAGCCGTCCAATTCCAAAGCAGCGTTAAAATCAAAACGCTTTTGCTTTAGCTCGATTGTGACGTTTTCTTCGTCCTCTTCTTCATGCTCTTCTTCGTCGTGATCTTCCTCCTCATCATGGTCTTCATCGCCATGTTCTTCTTCATGGCCGTGACCACCGGGAATGCCGTAACCTGTTTCAAATTCGTGATAGGCCCCGCCAATCGTTAAATTCTCGCCCAGATAAGAGCCCCCAACGGTGAACGACATTGAGTCAGATTGGGAGTTTTCAATCGTCTCATCTGCCACAGAGTAGTTCTGCGTTGCGCGCCCTGTTCCGCCAAGGTGCAGCACAAAATTATCGCCAATTTGCTGGTTCAATGATCCTGCAATTTCACGGCCGGCATCAACGCTCGAGACGCCCATACGCACAGCGCCGTCGCGCCCGTCATCCGTCAATGATGTTGGCATCCGGCCATCAATCACATTGACAACACCGCCGCTGCCGGAGCTACCAAAGCGCAGCAAGCCTGCGCCGCGCACAATTTCGATACGTTCCGCCTGCGCAGGTTCTGCGGCCACGGCGTGGTCGGGGGATGCGGCGGAGGCATCAATCGACCCAATACCATTGGTCAGGATGCGAACGCGCCCTGCGCCCTGCCCGCGAATAATGGGGCGCGACGCGCCCGGGCCAAAGAATGTTGAGCTAACGCCTGGCTCGGATTTTAAGGTCTCCCCAAGTGTGGGCGCGATGCGGCGGGCCAGCGCGTCGCCTGAAATTACAGATAATCCCGTAATCGCCTCATCGGGCGTTTGATTGAGCGGGGAACCCGTCACGATAATCTCGTCTTCAAACTCTACAGTTTGAGCGTGGGCAATAGAGGTGTGCGTAAGCACTGCAAGGCTTGTGCCCAGCATTAAGGGGTAAAATTTTGTCATGATAATTCATCTTCTAAAAACGTGAAAAAGCCCTGTCAGTCGGGCGGAATAAGTGTGTTTTTAGAAAAGTGAGGGCGGGCCGCGTTTCGGCGGGCCGCGAACAGGCGTGATGACAGTGTTATATTGCGAAAAGCGCGCAAAAATTGGAGCGTCTTCAGAAGGAATAAAGAGCGTGAACTCCGAAGCCGGCAAAGCAATCGCCGCGCTTTGCTCATCCCCTGCAGTCATAATTAAGCACACATCACACGGCGCGTTCTGCGTGTCTTCATGAATATCATGCGCATGCAAGGCAGCCGTACCTAAGCCCCAAAGGAGCACAAGGCTGGCGATAATCCGCAACAATGTAAGGCGCGCTGTCATTAAATGTATCTTTATAACATTCTGGAGTAATGAAAAGCCTAAACTACATTCATATCACCTGCCAACGTCATCCAAGTTAACTGCGCACTGGGCGTCTTTGTAGGTTTTGGATTTTAGCTAACTGTGCTACGGGAAATTTAAGCCAGCTAATTCAGGAGCATTTTCGCTGACAACCCGATATAATAAAGGTCAAGGATCTGCGACAGATCCTATCACCATCGACGGCAATACGGTCGACATTTTAAAACTTACAGAATTTGTTGAAGGCGTGCTCGACGAGCATAGCGCTCAAGAGGTCCTTAGAATTGATCTGGACGGCAAAAGCTCCATTGCCGACTATATGATCGTGGCCTCTGGACGCTCCAACCGTCATGTAAATGCCTTAGCCGATTACGTTCAAAAAAGCCTGAAAGAATATGGCCTGACGAAAATGGGCGTTGAAGGCACGGAAAATAATGATTGGGTTCTCATTGATGCGGGTGATTTGATCGTCCATATCTTCCGTCCCGAAGTGCGCGAATTTTATAATATTGAAAAAATCTGGACCTCGCCAGCAGGCGAAGGTCATTTGGCGGATAAAGTCGCGGCCAAGCCCGTTAGCTAGCCATGAAGCTGACTATCCGCGCGGGCGCCGTCATTAAATCCGGCCCTGAGCGGGAGCTTATCGACGACTATATAGGCCGCGCATCAGGCCTTGCGCGCAATCTCGGCATCTCGGCGATCGAAGAGCAACAGATAGATCTGCGGTCTAAAAAAACCCGCAAAGATGAGAGCCTTGCGATCATCGGTGAAGCCAAGCCCGGACAAATCACAATATATATGGATGAGCGCGGCAAAGCCCTCAGCTCTCGTCAGATCGCGCAGCAGATCGCGCGGTGGCGCGATGATGGGCAATCCGAATGTGTCTTTCTTATCGGCCCGCCAGATGGCTTTGACAAAGAGACCGTGCCGCCCCGCGCCATAATCTGGCAAATGGGCAAACCTGTCTGGCCGCATAAGCTTTTACGCATAATGTTATGTGAGCAAATATATCGGGCCTTTTCAATTCTGGCCGGAACACCCTATCATCGCGACTGATGCGTTACTTGATTCTTAGCCTTTGCCTCTTTGGCCTGACCCTGCCCGTCGCCGCGCAGCAGCCTGACCCTGCGCAAATTGAAGAACTAGAGCGCCAGCAAAAGCAAGCCGAGGCAGAGCGTGCCAAGATTGAAAAAGATCGCGCAAGCGCCCGTAAAGACATCACCCGTCTGCAAAGCCAGCTTGTTACACTTGGCGCGCAGGCTGAGACTTATGAGAAGACAGCCCGCGCAGCGGATACCCGGCTAGAGATGCTCTCCAAAGATGAAGCTGAACTCGAAGCCTTGATTTTCACAAATCGCCAAGACCTCTATGATCTGCTTGCCGCCTTGCAACGCATAGAGCGCAATCCCCCGCCTTCATTAGCCACGCATCCAGACGACTCGCGCGCCGCAGCGCAGGCGGCCTTGCTGATTAGCACGATGACGCAGCGCCTTCGGGATAAGGCGGGTGAATTAGCAATCCAGCTTGATGATTTGCAATCCGTTCGCGCAGATATTGAAACGGAGAAAACAAGCCTGGCCAAGACCGAGGCAAAATTATCTGAAAAGCGCGCGGAAATATCCACCTTGATTAAAACCAAAAAACAACAAGAAGCAAAACTCGGCGCGCAAAGTGACGCGGCGCAAAAACGCGCCCAAGGCTATGCCGATAAAGCCAATAGTCTGCGCGAGTTAATTGCGCGCTTTGAGGCCGATGCCAATGCCGCGCCGCGCATCAAGCCTGAACCTAACCGCCCGCAAGGCGGTCAAATCAGTGAAGGCGGCGTACCTGTTCCGCGGATTAAACCGGAAAGAGGCAGCGCGCCCCAGCCGCTCATCATGCCGGATACGCGCCGCTTTGCGGATGCGCGCGGAAAACTGCGTGCCCCTGCCCGCGGCAAAATCATACGCAAATATGGCGCGAGCGGATCAGATGGTGAAAAATCCAAGGGCATTACAATATCGACCCGCAGCGGCGCGCAAGTCCTTGCGCCCTTCTCGGGCCGGATTGAATTTGCCGGAGCGTTTAAAAATTACTCCCGGGTTGTGATTTTAAATGTCGGTGATGGATATTTCATTGTTCTAACCGGAATGACCGAGAGCTTTGGTCAAAAAGGCCAAATGGTTCTGTCCGGCGAACCGCTAGGCCGTATGGGCAATCGCGCGCCGGAACTGTACATTGAAATCCGTAAAAAGGGCACACCTGTGAACCCTATTTCGTGGCTGGGTGCAAATTTAGGTTAAAAGCTGACCCACGGCACAAGATTTGCAGGTATAAGTCCAAATAGGTCGCGCAAATGTGAGGCATTGTTAACGCTGTTTTCTGGATAAATCCCTTCCCTCAGCGAAATATGAAGACTAAGTTAAAACTTAGAAGAGGTACTTATTATGAAATATGGTTTGCCATTATTAGGCGCAGTGGCCGCAACGGCTTTGTTTACATTCTCCACCGCAAATTATTCAGCCTTTGCTGTTGAGAAGCCGTCTAACGCGCAGACCTTTCAGCAATTAGGCCTATTTGCCGATGTTCTGGCGCGCGTCCGCAAAGACTATGTTGTCGAAGTCGACGACTCAGACCTGATCGACGAAGCGCTAAATGGTATGCTGCAATCGCTTGACCCGCATAGCTCTTATATGAGCCCGGATGATTTCACCGATATGACCAGCACAACGCGCGGCGAATATGGCGGACTCGGTATGGAAGTCAACACAGAGGACGGCGTCGTTACAGTCATTACGCCAATGGATGATTCTCCCGCAGAGCGCGCAGGCGTCAAAGCCGGTGACAGCATTGTTGAAATTGAAGGCGAGAGCATTCTTGGCCTGTCGCTTAA
>CALKXN010000346.1 GCA_938003555.1 uncultured Robiginitomaculum sp.
ATAAACCTAATCGCCCCGCCGCTGCCGTCACATTACGCTCCATCAGCAGCCAATATAGCGCAGTGATTAAATTTAAATCGAGGCCTTCCAGTCGTTTCTGCATAATCTCTATCCATCCATGAAGTGCATAACCCTTATTCAAACTATGCATTTTTAATATGGATTGAAAAGGCCTAAATGAAATTCATAAACCCCAGAAGGAGTAAATCATGACTGTTCTAAACCGCAAAACTTTGACAACCGCCGCATTTGGCATCGCCTTACTTGGCATAGCCGCCGTGCCCGCTATGGCCGTTACACAGGACCAAGTGACCCAGTGCAAAACTTATATTATCGAGTCGGGCGATGTGAGTCTTGAGACGCATAAGTTGGATTTTCAAACAGCGACAAGTCGAAAAATTACACTGAAGATAACACCGCTGGATGGCGGCGAGTCGTTTACGGCGTCATGTAAATTAAAGCGCGGCAAAGTCGTTACAGCGTCACTGACTGTGCCTACTGGCACAATGATGGCGGCGAATAAATAAGGCTATTTATAGCGACAATTCTTCTCCCCGGGAGATATGGCCCTGCCCCGCAGCAATGCGAGGTGGGGTTTTATATGACTCGCCCCGCCACAGCGTCGAGCTTGGCCATACGCGCGCGGTCGCGGTTCTCAGGTTGCGTGATAATCGCAAAGTCCAGATTTGTTTCAATGCCCTGCGCTGATGGCGTGCGCGGGCTGGCGGCCAGTCGGTCAATAACGCCGCGGACCGTGGCGCGGGCCTTGTCCGCATTATCCATCAATGTCGCAATCACGCTGGCGACATCGACATTGCCATGATCGGGATGCCAGCAATCAAAATCCGTGACCATGCCAATGGTGGCATAGCAAAGCTCTGCTTCGCGGGCCAGTTTGGCTTCGGGCATATTGGTCATGCCAATGACATCACAGCCCCATTGACGATATAAGGCGCTCTCGGCCTTGGTTGAAAACTGAGGGCCTTCCATCGCCAGATAGGTTCCGCCGCGCGTGACCGGGGCTCCGGCGGCCTGCGCGCTATCCGCGGCAAAGCCTGACAGGCGCGCGCACACGGGATCAGCGACAGAGACATGAGCCACGCAGCCTTTGCCAAAGAAGCTTTTCTTGCGCGCGAAGGTGCGATCAATGAATTGATCAACCGCAACAAAATGACCGGGGGGATAGGCTTCTTTCAAACTGCCGACAGCGGAGAGCGAGAGCACATCCGTGCAGCCGCTGCGTTTTAACGCGTCAATATTAGCGCGGTAATTGACGTCACTGGGCATGATCGCATGGCCGCGCCCGTGACGCGGCAAGAAGCGCAGTTTTACGCCATTCATTTCCGCACATAAAATCTCATCGGACGCATCGCCCCATGGCGTGTCGACCTTGACCCATTGCTCATTTTCAAGCCCGTCCAAACCATAAAGTCCCGAACCCCCAAGAACACCTAATACCCATTCGCTCAAAATTTACTCCAATGCATCATCTATATTTGGCATAGCCATACAGGCCCCATAGCTTTGCTGAATTATGGCAGGTTCGCGCGTTTGGCTAGTCACAATCATTTCAGTTTTCGTGACTGCAGGAATTGTTCTTTCTCGATACCCCCCCACCGAGCGACTGAGCATTCGCCCGCCCTCAATCGCAGGAGGAGGCTGCATGTATCCTGTAATCACCTTTTTTATACGTCCCGGCGATGTTTGAACCCAATTCTGTTTGACCGCCCGAACCGGACCATAACGACGACGCGTTTCTTGACCTGACGGCAGCCTGATCGTGTCATAACTTTCTGGCTGCAATTCAAAGACCTCGCCATCTTGAAGTTCATATGTACCTGGGAAAAACTTATTCTCATAAATCGGAACAGGGTCCGGCATATAGCCCGCCTTCACATCGCTTGGCGGGTTACCCCGAACCCATTGAAAGTTTGGTCGGGCAATAACCGGCGCGACTTGTGCTACCTGCAGAACCCTCGTCACAGGCTTCGTGATTTGCGTAATACGTGCTGGTTTAATTATTTCCTCTGTTACAGGCCGTACTTCACTACCCTCGCAATCAGATTTGACGTAACTCACAGGCTGCTCATTTGCGAGTTCTTGAGCGCTCGCAGCTCCGCTAAGGGCAAGCGCCACACAGATAGATATAGGTATAAACCGCATATCCATATCCTAGAGCATACCCGTCCGTCCTACAAGATACGAGACCACGACATAAAAAAACCGCCAGCAGATGCAGGCGGTTTTTAAAATGAAATAAATCTAATGCTCGACGTCTTTCCAGACTTGACGGTAGGAGAGATATAACAGGATCGTTAGAATGCTCAAATAGATCATTGTGCCGAAACCAACGCGCTTACGCTGCTCAAGCTTTGGATCCGCAGACCATGCGAGGAACTGCGTGACGTCATAGGCCATTTGCTGCTTCGTCGCTTCTGTGCCGTCTTCATATTCAATGGCGCCATCAACCAGTTGCGGCGGCATGGCGATCACAGCGCCTTCCATAACGGGGTTATAATAAGAGCCCGCGCCCATGCTGTCTTTCATCTTGGCCGGCGTCTCATAATCATAGCCAAGCATCAGGCTATAGAGATAATCTGCGCCGCCATTGCGGGCTTTGACCATCACGGATAGATCCGGCGGAGCCTTACCATTGGCATTTGCGGCGGCAATTGCGTTTTCATAAATTGGCGGGAAGTAATCCGCAGGAATACCCGTGCGCGTGATCGCAGACCCATCATCACCATCAATATCAGCAATGTCCCATTCCGCCGCAAAGCCTTTGATCAATGGATTATCATTGGGGTTTGGGAAATTCGCATCATAAAAGGGCGCGCCTTTTTCGCCAAGATGGCGAAAAGAGAGATGGTCTAAAGCGTGACAAGACGAGCATACCTCTTTGTAGACTTGATAGCCGCGCTGCGCTGCGGCTTTGTCATATTTACCGAATGGGCCGTTAAAGCTCCACTTTTCGTGCTTCATCGCGCCTTCCGGCATTTCAGAAGAGCCGCCCGCTGCGTACACAACGCCAGCAGTACCAAGAGTGGTGACGCCGAGAGTGGCTGCAATCAGAATATTTTTAATCATTTTCATTTTGCTATCCAATCTTAAGCGTGGCCGAGAACGGCTTCAGTGATTGAGTCCGGACGTTTCTTCGGTGTTTCGATCAAGGACATCGCAGGAAGGATGATGATGAAATAGGCGAAGTAATAGAACGTCGCGATACGCGTCAGCCACAAGAAATTAAGGCCGAGAGGCTTACCTTCATCATTCGCACCGACTTGGAACACCATATTATCTGGTGCTTCTGCGCCGCACCATCCGAGGATGAAGCACATCACCACGAAGATGATGAAGAATAAACGCGTAATCGGGCGGAAACGCATGGAGCGCACTTTACTAAAGTCGAGCCAAGGCAAAACAAATAGAACGGCAATCGCGCCAACCATAAGCACCAAGCCGAGAAGCTTGTTTTCTACGGCGCGCAGGATTGCGTAGAATGGCAAGAAATACCATTCTGGAACGATATGCGGCGGCGTCACAAGAGCATCCGCTTTGATATAATTATCTGCGTGACCCAAAGCATCAGGTTGGAAGAACAAGAAGAAGCAAAAAATCAGCAAGAATACACCCACAGCGAAGGCATCTTTAACGGTGTAATATGGATGGAAAGACAATGTATCTTTCTTCGTTTTGACTGAAATACCAATTGGGTTGTTCTGTCCGGCGTGATGAAGTGCCCAAACGTGAAGGCCGACAAGAGCGGCAATCATAAAGGGCAGCAGGTAATGAAGGCTAAAGAACCGCTGTAATGTGGCATTAGATACGGAATATCCGCCCAAGAGCCACTGCTGCAAACCTTCACCCACGACAGGAACCGCGCCAAAGAAGCCGGTAATCACAGTTGCGCCCCAGAAAGACATTTGCCCCCATGGCAATGTGTAGCCCAAAAAGGCCGTTGCCATCATTAAGAGGTAAATAACACAGCCAATGATCCAAATTAGCTCTCGCGGGGCCTTATATGAGCCATAATAAAGACCACGGAACATATGGATATAGACCGCCAAGAAGAACATGGACGCGCCCACAGCATGCATGGGTTGTAGGAGCCAGCCAAAATTAACATCGCGG